>NZ_JACYHC010000800.1:0-1333 GCF_017152085.1 Staphylococcus sp. EG-SA-2 | reverse complement strand
AGCAATGCGCAAGCACGTAAAATTTTTGAAGTGGAGAAGGTGTAATACATGGAAACAAAAGAAAAAATTAAAGTGACAACTATAGATGAATTAACACCCCTAATTGGAAAAAAGGTTATTGTCAAAGGCAAAGAGGTAGGATTGTTTTTAACTGAAAGTGGTACAATTCACGCGATTCACAATATTTGTCCGCATAAACAAGGACCATTGTCAGAGGGAACAGTGAGTGGTGAATATGTATTCTGTCCACTTCATGATCAAAAGATTGATTTAAATACTGGGATTGTACAAGAACCTGATGAAGGTTGTGTAGATGTTTATGAGGTAGAAGTTACAGACGGGAACGTATATATATGTCTGTAGATAAATATGGCAAGGTTTACTTGATAGGTGCGGGACCAGGTAATCCGAATTATTTGACTAAAAAGGCTGAGCGTTTAATACGTGAAGCGGATGTTATACTATATGATCGATTAGTGAATCCGTTAATTTTACAATATGCGAATTTGACTACTGAAATTATCGATGTTGGTAAAAAGCCGTATGCAAAACACATTCAGCAAGAAAAAATAAATGAATGTATCGTGGAAGCAGCACGTCGATATAACAAGGTTGTGAGGCTTAAAGGTGGCGACCCAGCAATATTTGGACGAGTTCAAGAAGAAGTTGACACACTAAACAACTTTAATATTGCGTTTGAAATTGTACCTGGTGTGACATCTGCGAGTGCTGCAGTTGCTACGATGCAAACAGGATTAACGATGCGTGCTGTTGCTAAGAGTGTGACATTTTCTACAGGTCACTTTAAAGATTCAGAAGAAAATGAAGTAGATGTCAACGCTTTAGTAAATGGTGGTACGTTGGCGATATATATGGGAGTTAAACGTTTAGGGAAAATTATCGCCCAGATACAACAGTACACAGATATTGATTATCCGATAGCGATTGTCTTTCAAGCATCGTGTTTTAACGAGTTTGTTGTTAAGGGGCGTTTAAGTAATATTGTTGGGAAACTGGAGCATTACGCAATTGAGGCGAAACCAGGTATATGTATTATAGGCGAAGTAGTGGGTTATACTGAAAATGTCTCAACAACTTCTAATCCGACTCAGCAATTTTATGTAGTAAGTGGTTCTAGACATGACGCCCTTATGCTCTGTGAACATTTATATGACGAAGGTTATGGCTGTTTGCTAAACCCAAATGATACATCGAATGGCACATATCATTCGTCGCAATATGATTACTATGATGCATTTATTAAGCAGCAAGAAAATGTAACATATATTTCAACCGATCGTGCAGATGCTAATACAGTGTTATGTCACTAATT
>NZ_JACYHC010000799.1:0-1333 GCF_017152085.1 Staphylococcus sp. EG-SA-2 | reverse complement strand
AGCAATGCGCAAGCACGTAAAATTTTTGAAGTGGAGAAGGTGTAATACATGGAAACAAAAGAAAAAATTAAAGTGACAACTATAGATGAATTAACACCCCTAATTGGAAAAAAGGTTATTGTCAAAGACAAAGAGGTAGGATTGTTTTTAACAGAAAGTGGCAAAATTCATGCGATTCACAATATCTGTCCACACAAACAAGGACCATTGTCTGAAGGGACAGTGAGTGGGGAATATGTATTTTGCCCGCTCCACGATCAAAAAATTGATTTAAATACAGGTATTGTTCAAGAACCTGATGAAGGTTGTGTAGATGTTTATGAGGTAGAAGTTACAGACGGGAACGTATATATATGTCTGTAGAGGAATATGGCAAGGTTTACTTGATAGGTGCGGGCCCAGGTAATCCGAATTATTTGACTAAAAAGGCTGAGCGTTTAATACGTGAAGCGGATGTCATTCTATATGATCGATTAGTGAATCCGTTAATTTTACAATATGCGAATTTGACTACTGAAATTATCGATGTTGGTAAAAAGCCGTATGCAAAACATATTCAGCAAGAAAAAATAAATGACTGTATCGTGGAAGCAGCGCGTCGATATAACAAGGTTGTTAGACTTAAAGGTGGCGATCCAGCGATATTTGGTCGTGTGCAAGAAGAAGTCGACACACTAAATGAACATCATATTGCGTTTGAAATTGTACCAGGGGTGACATCAGCGAGCGCAGCAGTTGCTACTATGCAGACAGGTTTGACAATGCGTACAGTTGCTAAAAGTGTGACATTTTCTACAGGTCACTTTAAAGATTCAGAAGAAAATGAAGTGGATGTCAATTCCTTAGTGAATGGTGGCACGTTAGCAATTTATATGGGGGTAAAACGTTTAGGGAAAATTATCACACAGATACAACAATACACAGATATTGATTACCCGATAGCGATTGTCTTTCAAGCATCGTGTTTTAACGAGTTTGTTGTTAAGGGGCGTTTAAGTAATATTATTTCAAAATTGCAACACTATTCAATTGAGGCGAAACCAGGTATATGTATTATTGGGGAAGTTGTTGGTTATACTGAAAATGTCTCAACAACTTCTAATCCGACTCAGCAATTTTATGTAGTAAGTGGTTCTAAACATGACGCCCTTATGCTCTGTGAACATTTATATGACGAAGGTTATGGCTGTTTGCTAAACCCAAATAATACATCGAATGGCACATATCATTCGTCGCAATATGATTACTATGATGCATTTATTAAGCAGCAAGAAAATGTAACATATATTTCAACCGATCGTGCAGATGCTAATACAGTGTTATGTCACTAATT
>NZ_JACYHC010000798.1:0-1335 GCF_017152085.1 Staphylococcus sp. EG-SA-2 | reverse complement strand
TTACCAATCTCACGCTCAGGCGTGAATTTAACGAAAGGATATCTTCTTGATGATGGTTGAATATCATCTAATTCAATTTTCTCAAGTTGTTTTTTACGACTTGTTGCTTGTTTAGATTTAGAAGCGTTAGCTGAGAAACGTGCAATAAAGTCCTGTAACTCTTTCATTTTTTCTTCTTTTTTCTTGTTTTGTTCTTGAGCCATCTTTTGAGCTAACTGACTAGATTGATACCAAAAATCATAGTTACCAACATAAACTTTAATTTTACCGAAGTCTAAATCAGCGATATGAGTACATACATTATTTAAGAAATGACGGTCATGCGATACTACGATAACAGTATTATCAAAGTTAATTAAGAAATCTTCTAACCAACTGATTGCTGGAATATCGAGACCGTTAGTAGGCTCATCCAGTAATAGTACGTCTGGTTCACCGAATAAACTTTGCGCTAATAATACTTTAATTTTTTGGTTGTTTTCTAATTCAGCCATTTTTTTATCGTGTAAAGTTGGATCGATACCTAAACCAGATAAAAGGTTAGCAGCATCAGCTTCAGCATTCCAACCATTCATTTCTGCAAATTCACCTTCAAGTTCAGCAGCACGGATACCATCTTCATCACTGAAATCTGGCTTCATATAGATTTCATCTTTTTCTTTCATAACCTCATAAAGACGTTCGTGACCTTTAATTACAACATCAAGCACGCGTTCATCTTCATAAGCATAGTGGTCCTGTTTTAAAACAGCTAGACGTTCATTTTTACCTAATGAAACATGTCCTGTTTGAGAATCTAATTCACCAGATAATATTTTTAAGAATGTTGATTTACCTGCACCATTCGCACCAATTAATCCATAACAATTACCTTCTGTAAATTTAATATTTACATCTTCAAATAGTTTACGATCTCCAAAACGTAAACTCACATCAGTTACTTGTAACATGCATTTTCTCCTTTTTTTCATTCGATATTCTAACGGAAGAATTATATCATATTATCGTCACAGTTTCGACCTCATATAAGTTGTAATGATAGAATGACTCACACATGTTATAATAATAAAGAATACAAGAATCGAAGGAGAATAACATGGCATTAGACAAAGATATAGTAGGTTCTATAGAATTCCTTGAAGTAGTAGGGTTACAAGGCTCAACTTACCTTTTAAAAGGACCAAACGGTGAAAACGTAAAGTTAAACCAATCAGAAATGAACGATGATGATGAATTAGAAGTAGGTGAAGAATATAGTTTCTTCATTTATCCAAACCGTTCAGGTGAATTATTTGCAACTCAAAATATGCCTGATATTACGAAAGATAAATATGA
>NZ_JACYHC010000797.1:0-1336 GCF_017152085.1 Staphylococcus sp. EG-SA-2 | reverse complement strand
ATACAAACAAGTTACATCAATACTATTCAGGACCTAGTTATGAGTTAACAAATGTTAGTGGCCAAAGTCAAGGTTATTATGACTCTAACGTTTTGCTTTTTAACCAACAAAATCAAAAGTTCCAAGTATTTTTATTGGGAAAAGATGAAAATAAATACAAAGAAAAAACACATGGTTTAGATGTCTTTGCGGTACCAGAATTAGTAGATTTAGATGGAAGAATATTTAGTGTTAGTGGTGTAACGAAGAAAAACGTAAAATCAATATTTGAGTCTCTAAGAACGCCGAACTTACTAGTTAAAAAAATAGACGATAAAGACGGTTTTTCTATTGATGAATTTTTCTTTATTCAAAAGGAAGAAGTGTCATTGAAGGAACTTGATTTTAAAATAAGAAAACTGTTGATTAAAAAATACAAACTGTATGAAGGGTCAGCTGATAAAGGTAGAATTGTTATTAATATGAAAGATGAAAATAAGTATGAAATTGATTTAAGTGATAAATTAGATTTCGAGCGTATGGCAGATGTCATTAATAGTGAACAAATTAAGAACATCGAAGTGAATTTGAAATAATCAATGATATATAGAATAAAAGCTTAAGAAGCGGTTTAATAATCCCATGTTTAATGATTTTGATACGTGTTTTAATAATAAAAACATATCGAACATTGACTACGTTATTAAGCTGCTTTTTTGTACACTTTGTATCGAATAACTTAAGATCTAAAACTAATCGGAAAGAACAATGATTCCCCCAAAAAAATTTATGTTGCTATTAAAAATCAGTTAATACGAATGTTAAAATACGTTTGATTTTCATTAATAATGATTCAAGTTTATTTAAATGAGCGTTAATGTCAGTCTGTTTTGATGCACCTTATAATAAAGACAGATAGTTCAAATTACGTAATCATAACAATCCAATATATCAAGATTGGAGCAAATAAATATGAAATTGACTGCATTAGCAAAAGCAACATTAGCATTAGGAATATTAACTACAGGTGTGTTTACAGCAGAAAGTAAAGCTGTTCACGCGAAAGTAGAACTTGATGAGACACAACGCAAATATTATATCAATATGCTACATCAATACTATTCTGAAGAAAGTTTTGAATCAACAAACATTAGCGTTAAAAGTGAAGATTACTATGGTTCTAACGTTTTAAACTTTAACCAACGAAATAAAACTTTCAAAGTGTTTCTGCTTGGTGACGATAAAAATAAATATAAAGAAAAAACACATGGCCTTGATGTCTTTGCAGTACCTGAATTAATAGATATAAAAGGTGGCATATATAGCGTTGGCGGTATAACAAAGAAAAATGTGAGAT
>NZ_JACYHC010000796.1:0-28473 GCF_017152085.1 Staphylococcus sp. EG-SA-2 | reverse complement strand
TAATTGGAGCCGTTCTTATGGACCTACATGATGAATGGATTTATTCTTCAAGAAAATACATCAATTTTGATAAGTAGAAATGGTAAAAACATTGTATAGCATTTTACACAGGAGTCTGGACTTGACTTATATTATCTATACTTCTTCCTATTAATGTTTCGATTTTAAAATTAATACGTAGCTATACTTTACTTTTCTAATAAAAGTGTAATTAGAAAGGCAAGTACACCTGTTTAAAGTTTATCTTCTAAGATTTGTTTACTTTAGAACTATAGCAGTTAATCATTTTAATGATTAATAATATCTTTACAATTAAGGTAATAAATTTTTATTGCTTTATCAGTAAAATCTCTATCTAAATTTCTAATTTATGACAATCGCTCCAATTTAAGGTTGATATTCATTATTGATTATTCCAAAACTTTATACAAATTTCTTTATTAATTTAACTGTTTATCTTCTGAACATATTAGCAAGGTAAAGTATATCCTTAATAATATTCAACAAATTAATAAATAGATTAAATCCCATTTCTCTTGGTGAATAGTCACCTCTTTTTAAACGATTAAAATCATACAAAGTATAAAGTAGAAATAACAACAGACTAACGACGGTAATAATAGTGTAAAAAATAGGATTTTGAAGAAAAATACCAATTAGACTCGCAATAATTAATGTTATTAATGTAACGAATAAATATTTGCCTATACTCGATGCATCTCCAACGAAGAAATAACCAATAATACCAAATGCTATAAATGCAAAAATTGCTAATGCGATATTTTTATAGAAAATATCTGGTCCTAAATTTTGTAAATACGTGGTAAACGTTGCGTATGACAATAAGCCAATCACTACAGCGTAAATATGTGAAATAATTAAACCGAACCGTCTCGCTCTTTCAAAAACAAGTGTTGCTAAAATAATAATCAGTAATCCAAATGACAAGGGTTGTCGCCAACTTAATGGTAAAAACTGACCTAGATAGCATCCTATGCCAAATATAATCCAATAATACATAAAATAAAGCCACACTTTACTTATTGATTGAGCATGCTGGTTTTGATGATAATATGAATGATTTGTATTTTGCGACAAAATAATTCCTCCTTCTACCGTCGTTTTATGCGTCAAATTTTACAGTAAATTTTGCTTCATCAAAAGAAATAACCTTTAACAAGTATAGTAATTTTACATTTTACAATGTTACAAAATATAATTTTTTATAATTAGTTAAAATCACTAAAACGCTTTTATACACTATCAAATCAGCATTTATAAAAATATGAACCGATATCCTAAAATGTTAATAATATTACAAGATAATAACAAACCACACAAAGCTACTTATTTTTGATAATATGGAAATCGTAATATAAAACGAAAACTTAATTTACTATATAAATTGTCTTAATAATTTTTAAAAGTAGTAAAACTTAATTTTAAGGAGGAGTCCCTTTGAAAAAATTAGCATTTGCAATAACAGCAACATCTGGTGCAGCTGCATTTTTAACGCATCATGATGCACAAGCTTCTACACAACATACAGTACAATCTGGTGAATCATTATGGAGTATTGCTCAAAAATACAACACTTCAGTAGAGAGTATTAAACAAAATAACCAATTAGATAACAACTTGGTATTCCCTGGTCAAGTTATCTCAGTAGGTGGAAGTGATGCACAAAATACGTCAAACACTTCTCCACAAGCTGGTTCAGCATCATCTCATACTGTACAAGCTGGTGAATCATTAAATATCATTGCTAGCAGATATGGTGTTTCAGTTGATCAATTAATGGCAGCCAATAACTTACGTGGTTATTTAATTATGCCTAACCAAACATTACAAATTCCTAATGGTGGATCAGGTGGTACAACACCAACAGCTACAACAGGTAGCAATGGCAATGCATCATCTTTTAATCACCAAAATTTATACACTGCTGGTCAATGTACATGGTACGTATTTGACCGTCGTGCTCAAGCTGGTAGTCCAATTAGCACATATTGGTCAGACGCTAAGTATTGGGCTGGTAACGCAGCTAATGATGGTTACCAAGTAAACAACACACCATCAGTTGGTTCAATTATGCAAAGCACACCTGGTCCATATGGTCATGTTGCTTATGTTGAACGTGTCAATGGTGATGGTAGTATCTTGATTTCTGAAATGAATTACACATATGGTCCATACAATATGAACTACCGTACAATTCCAGCTTCAGAAGTTTCTAGCTATGCATTCATCCATTAATTAAATAAATTGTACTGATATATACTAGCAATTCACATCATGTGAGATTGCTAGTTTTTTATTTTTGAAAAAAATTTTCATTTTGGTACAAAAAATTATCTCACCCTTCCCTATCATACTTATTTATATTTTGTATGAATGGTAGTTAGGTAAAAAATAATAACCTACCTATTTGATTAAATTAAATGCATAATATATTAAAAATCAAAATAATGCAACTAAGTTGACTATATAATGATTTAATTTGTTATACCAGTATTTTACGCTTTTTCTTCTACATATACAAATTTATATTAAATAAAGCCCAATACAATTTAGGTTAATTAAACAAGTTGATAACTATTTAATTATTCCTTCATTGAAGAATATAAACTATTAAATCATTATTTTACGCTTACTTATATTTTAATGACCTAACTGTTTATGTTCCATGGAATAAATTTATAACTTAGCCCCCTAATTAAAATGCTTTGTCTTGGTCATTCTACGTAAATTCTATAAAATATGTTATCTACTTACATAAAAAAATGAACTTCAATACCACCATATGTTTGTGATACTGAAGTTCAGTTTAGTTTTATTTTCAATTAGAAAAATAAGTTAAGTATATAGAATAGTAAACCTGCTAACAATGCTGAAATAGGTAATGTAATCACCCATGTAATGATCATTCGTTGCGCAGTGCTCCATTTTACACCTTTAGCTCGGTTAGAAGCACCAACACCTAAGATTGATGATGACACAACGTGAGTTGTTGATAATGGGAAATGTAGCGATGATGCAACAAAAATTGTTAATGCAGATGATAAATCGGCCGCAGCACCATTTGCTGGACGTATTTTCATAATATTACCACCTACAGTTTTGATAATTTTCCAGCCACCAATTGCAGTACCAAGCCCCATTGCTGTCGCACAGGCAAATTTTACCCATAACTGTGGTTCAACACTGCCATCATTCTGTACATTAGCGACAATCAATGCCAACGTAATAATACCCATTGATTTTTGCGCATCATTCGTACCGTGAGAGAATGATTGTAACGCTGCCGTGAAAATTTGGAAAAATCTAAAGTTACGATTCGCTCTTGTTAAATTTGCATTTTTAAAGATAACTTTAAAAATTGAATACATCAAGAAACCAACACAAAATGCGATTATCGGTGAAACGATTAATACAATAATAATTTTTGTGAAACCTTGGTAATGTAACACTCCAAATGAGCCTTCAGATGCGATTGCTGCACCCGCAATTGAACCTATAAGTGCATGTGAAGACGAACTTGGAATTCCGTAAAACCAAGTAGCTAAATTCCAAATAATAGCCGCAAGTATTGCAGCTAACACAACAACTAATCCATTTTCCAATTTAAATGGATCGACAATGTCTTTAGTAATGGTGCCTGCAACGCCCGTAAATGTTAAAGCACCTATAAAGTTCATCACTGCTGCCATTAAAATTGCCGTTTTAGGCGTTAACGCTCTAGTAGATACAGCAGTAGCTACTGCATTGGCTGTATCATGGAATCCATTGATAAAGTCAAATATCAGCGAGAAAATAACTACAGCTATAGTGACGATGATTATATATGACATAAATATATACTCCCCTTAGCTATTTTTCATAATAATAGTTTCAAAATTATTTGCTACGATTTGACATTTATCAGCAATTTCTTCCATGCTTTCATAAATATCTTTTATTTTAATTAATGTGATTGGATCTGTTTCGCTATTGAAAATATGTTTAATTGACTGTCTTAAAATACCATCACAGTTTGTTTCAAATTCTTTAATATTAATTGAATGAATACGCATATGTGATAATTTTTTATCGACTAATAAGCCGACAGCAAGTTTCATTTCTGCAACTGCTTTTTGAATGTTATCAACAAACTCAGCCATATATTCATCTGTGTATTCGATTGAATACATTTCAAACATAGCTGCCGTTTCTTCAATTGCATCTAAAACATCATCAATTGCATCACATAATGATAAAATATCTTCACGTTCAATTGGTGTGATAAATGTTTGATTTAAATCAGTAATTACTTGATGTACTAATTCGTCACCATGTGACTCATAAGTTTTAATGTTGTCTGAGTATGCTTTTAAATCTAAATGTGTATTGAAATCCATTTTACCGAATTCAATAGCAGCACGATCCAGATTGAAAACCATCTCTTCTAATTGAACCATAAACTTATCTTTTTTCTTACTAAACATTTAAAATCCTCCATTTAAGCGATTGTCACCAATCACATTCAGTTATAATTTGTTTCAAATTAAGACAAGTGAATTTACAAACTAATGATACAAATTTGTTATTATCAATCGTCAGTATAATTTTAGTGTACTGATATTAATTTCAAAAATGCCTCACAGTAAACAATTTACTGTATTTGCCCTTATATGAAAATAGCACAAAATTTACAATCCCACAATTCAATTTACAAATTTTTAACAATTCCGAAACTTAACTTTTACATAAAATTTAAATAGTAGTAGGCATTTGTTTTGAAAAAGTTATTGTATAGGCAATTTTTTATCTATACAACTCTAAAAATTGTAAATGGATATAGTTGGGAAATTTGCAACGATACAATATTTATTACATAACTTTTACATATTAAAATACACTTATCTTGTTTAAAACGATCATTGACTCATATATATCTCAATGAATATACTTTTATTTTCTCACATTTAATACAATTTACAAAGTTGAATCCTGTTAATCTTTTCAATTAAAAGCATCACCAATTAAATATATTTCATTCAAAACACTTTCATAATCACTCATACCTTTACTTCATTATTAATATGGTATTTTAACCCAGTATTCAACTATACATGCTAAAAATATAACTTCTCTTCATTTATAATAAAAAGCTTCCAGTATAGTTCGTGAATTCGAATCCACTACTCTACTGAAAGCCATCTGTATATTTTATATGGAATGTCTAATTGTTCGCTTGGAATGATTATAAGCCGTCACTGCAAAAACAGCATACATACAAATGTATAATCCCATTACTATGAAAACCGGTATTTGATTCGTTGTACCCATTAATTTCATATATGCTAATGATGTAAAATATGCATGTGATAGTGCAATAACTAAAGGTAACCCAAAATTAAACATAATTTTAAACTTTAGTCCCCTTGCCATATCTTTTTGTGTAAATCCAAGCTTTCTCAATATACTATAATTCTCTAACTCATCTTCGGTTTCATCTATTTGCTTAATGTATATAATGCAACATACAGCAATCAAGAATGTAATACCTAAAAATGATGTTACAAATAATAATATTCCGGTTAAACTTGATATTGAGCTTATCGCTTCACTTCTTGTTTTAATAGATTTATCAACTTTATTTTTCACTTTTTCTAATGCTAAAGCATCTTTTTTATGTTTCAAATCGAATCCAAATTGAGAGACGATATGCTTTGCTTTTGTATACTTTCTTATTTCTTGATAGTCTTTGTCATTTAAGACAAACGTTGGTCCACCTAAATCAACATCTGTCATAAAATAGATTTTATTAATATCTTTCCGCAACTTAATATTAACATGATGTTTTTTCGTTCCTATAACTGCTTTACCATGCTTCTTATGTTTCACTAAATCTTTGATAGAACCTTCCGCTACAAACAAATCAGCTTGTCCACGTTTCAAATCAGTATTAGGGATATATTTATCACTAGTAATTGTTACATTGTATGGTTCTTTCGCTTTTACATCAAATAAATTATCTTTATACAATTTCGTATGAATTACTTCTTTATAATTATAAAAATGAGGAATTTTTTGATTGTTTAATTCACTTGCTAATTGATTAGCTTTTTGTTGGTCTTTAATTGTAACGTCGTGTGGTGCAGTATATTTTATTTCACTTGATAAGGACGCTCTACTTATAGCAGCAAAGCAAAGAACTGAAACAGTAATCGCTGAAATGATTGCCATGACCGTAAGTGAAAAAGCATTTTTCTTAATACGATACATAATAGATGATGAGAACATGACATCATTTACACTTATAACACCTTTTCTAAACTTCTTCACCATTTTAAAAACTAGAGAAACAGAGCTTTTAAAAAATAAGTATGCCCCAATCACAGTTGACAATAAAATAAACATAAGTATACCGATAGAATCATAATATTGAACAATGTTCAAAGATAGATAGTATCCTGTGGTAATCAATACTATACCTAAGATGCCTAAAACAACCTCTTCAAATGTAATTTTATTATGATTTGTTTCTTTAACCTGGTTATTCTTTGACATCTGTGAAATAGATTGTTTGAACACTAATATAAAATTTTGAGCAGAGGTTAAAAAATAAGCGACACCGATTAACATTAATGTTTCAAATACCGCCCTCAAACTAAAAATAATTGGAACCTTTTCTTTAATTCCTAATAATGTAAAGACAATCATTAATAACAGTTTTGAACCAAAAATACCAATAATAATACCTAATATTGCCGTAATTATAAATATTAGTAATTGTTCGAGCATTAGTATATAAATAATGTTGAATTTAGATAAACCTAATGTTTGATATAATGCAAGCTCATAACTTCGTCGTTTAATAAATAACACATTGGCATATAACAAAAATGCAATTATGATGAAAAATAGAAAGTAGCTTCCGACTTGTGAGCCTTCCTTAATAATTGGATATGACTCTGTCATGTTTAGTTTATGCGCGTATTTTAATGCTACAAAGCTAAAATACAATACTACACTCGTAATTAATGAAAAAAGATAGATGGCATAATGTGATAAATTTTGACGGAAATTTTTAAATATTATCTCGTTAAAGGTCATAATTAACGCCACCTAAAACACTTTGTACACGTATTATTTCTTTGAAAAAGGTATGTTTATCGTCATCCCCTTGGTATAATTCAGTGAAAATTTGACCATCTTTTAGCATCACTACTCGATTGGCATAACTTGCTGCAACAGGATCATGCGTTACCATAATAATTGTAGACTTAAATGCTTCATTCATTCTTGTTAATCGTTTTAATAAATCTTGAGTACTTTTAGAATCCAGTGCACCTGTTGGTTCGTCAGCAAATATAATAGAAGGTAATGTAATAAACGCTCTTGCAGCAGATGTTCGTTGTCTTTGTCCACCAGACAATTCAGAAGGGTATTTATCACTAATATCCAATATATTTAATGCTTCTGCTACTTTTTCATAACGATTTAACATATGTTCTTTATCTAACTTCTGAACCGTTAGTGGTAACATTATGTTTTCTTTAACAGTCAATGTATGCAGTAAATTATACTCTTGAAAAATAAAACCAATATCATGCTTGCGTATATCAGATAATTCCTTGTTTGAAAGCTTTTCTAATTTTTTTCCTTTTAATGTAATAGAACCTTGTGAAATATAATCAATTGAACTTAAAACATTTAATAATGTCGTTTTCCCAGATCCAGAGGGACCCATAATAGCAATAAACTCGCCTTCTTCAATAGACATATTGATATCTCGCAACACTTCTTGTGCCATTTTTTTAGTTCCATATATTTTTGTTAATTGTTTTACTTCTAAAATTGCCACTTTAACACTCCTATAATTTATCTTAACTTCATTTCCTTTAGGCTTTGGCACTTGTATCTTCAATTTAACATATGACTAACATCTATCTTATTATAACGTTGAAGCTGCATTGATGTATCAATTCTAAGTAACAAAACGCATGTTTAAAATGACAAATTTGTCACTTCCGACATGCGTTCAACAATTTCATTTTGTAATGGGAAAATCAATCTGACAGTTGTCCCCTTACCAACAGTCGACGTGACTTGCAGGTGAATACCTAATTGATCCTTTACACTATTTACTAAATATAGACCCATACCTGAAGACGTCGTTTCATTTCTGTTAGCCGTTGACGTAAATCCTCGTTCAAATATTCGCGGCATATCTTTTTTACTAATACCTCTGCCATAGTCTTTAATATATAACGAAACATGTTGATCATTTAATTCTGTCCCAATTTCAATATTAAAATTCTCACTATATTTCAATGCGTTTGACAAAATCTGTCTAATAATCATACGACACCATTTTGTATCTGTATAAACATAATCATCCACTTTAAAGTCAACATCAAAACCAATACCTTTAACCTGACTAATATGTCTTGTTAATTGTATTTCATCAATGACCATGCGTTTAAGTGACACGTAATCAAAATACATATCTTTGCGTTGAGATTCTAATCTAGTAATATACAGCTGTGTATCCAGCATCGAGTTTATACGAGACCATTCATATAGTAATGCCTGTTTTCTTTCTTGATTTTTTTCTTGATCAATTAATAATTTCATGGCTGTCACAGGTGTTTTTATGTCGTGCACAAATTCTGTAATGGTTTGTTCATGCATGTTCAATTGTAACTGTTGCTCAACAACCTTTTCTTTGTGCGCTGAGATTTGACGATATAAATAATCAACTGTATGACGTTGAAATGGCGTTTCCGCTAAATCTTTATGTTTAATTTCTTCTATTTCTTTATCTTTGTCAAAATGCTTATATAATTTTACTTCTTTAAAATATGTCAATATAAGAAAAATCATTGTTAAACTTAAATTCAAAGAAACAATATAAAATAAACTGTCTATTGGAAAATCATAATCGATTAGACTAATGCCTAACATAAGCAAGTTTAAAAACAATATCCAAAATATCCAGTTCATGCGAGATTTCAAAAAATAAGCTACCCATTTCAAATTATTCATGAGCCATATATCCTTTTCCTACTTTTGTTTCGATTGCACTATCCATACTAATTTCAGATAATTTTTTTCGTAAACGATTCACATTTACTGTTAACGTATTATCACTAACAAATGCTTCATCATCCCATAATGCAGTGATAATTGTATCTCTCGAAACGATTTGATTTTTTTTGGTAATAAGAATTTCTAATATAATCATTTCTGTTTTGGATAGAAAAATCGTATCGTCACCTTTTTGTATACTATCTTTTGATAGATCAACGACAGCATCTTGCCAAGTCAATGTACGTTTTTCTTCAGCTGTAAACTCATAGACACGACGATAAATCGCTTGTAATTTAGCAATTAATACATTGGTATAGAAAGGTTTTTGCATATAATCATCTGCGCCAAGTTCCATACTCATCACTTGATCCATTGGATTATCACGAGATGATAAAAATAATATTGGTACGTTGGAAACTTCTCTCATTTTTCTGCACCAATAAAACCCATCATATTTAGGTAATTGAACATCCAATATAACAATTTCAGGATTAAAACTTTCAAATGTATCCATTACTTTGCCGAAATCTTCAATACCAGCAACATTAAAATCCCATTGTTCTAATTCTTTTTTCAATTCTTGAAACAAAGTATTGTCATCTTCTACTAGTAGTATTTGCATCCATATCACCCAATATCATTTAGTATATTTCATATTTTCTCCTGATTTTAATCGACTTTGAAAATCTTTAATCCGGCAGTCAACTTCAAAGCCATGAATCATCATTTTTTGCATTGGTGCTTGTATAAAGTAATAAATCGGCCAAAATAATCGAGGGATATAATCGTATAGATGTATATAAACGACTGCCGACTCTTTGATTAATCTAAATTCTAACTTCCCTTGATTAACTGTGTATTTTTTCACTAAACTTCCACTCAATAAAATTAAAGTTATTATTCCGTCAGCTGTTTCTTCTATTTTAAATACTGCGAGCGGTCGCACCTTATTCTTAATATATATCTTAAATTGATCATGTGATTTTTCTGTTTTCACAAAAGTTCCTTTAGTGTAACCCATCCATGCAATAAAATGGTTTACAACGTTCTTTAATGTCCATCCCTTTGGTAAAACTACCTTCATCGTTGATCTAACATCATCATACTTTGAAACTTGTAATTCTACATTAACTAAAGAACGTTTAAAAACTAAATTTGTTGTTTCTACAGGTGTGCCATATGCACCTAGGCGTTCAATTGTTTCATTATCATAACGACTCCCAGGTATGTAGATTACTTTTTTTACTTGATTGATAGCCGCTGCTCGACCAAAATTATCTGCTGCGATTAATGTTAAATCTCTTGCTGATGATTGTGTTATTTTGGCAGAATTCTTTGTTGGGTCGATAAAGAATACAGCAATATCTATTTGATTCATTGCTGCAACAACCTGTTCGTAATGAAATATATCACACTGAATCCAAGTCATTTCAACATCATCTGTTTTTTTATTGTCTGGATATTTTGATATAGTAAAAAGTTCAGCATCATTTTCAATCACTTCACTTAAATACTTACCAATATATCCTGTTCCACCTGCTAATAAAACTTTAGGTTTCATCTAAAATACTCCTTTAAACTGTAACCAAAAAACATATTACTCCACCTTTTAGTTACATATATATTATAATAGTAGCAAATGTTTTAAAATTTCAAAATACTGGAGGCTTTTTATGGCCCATATTATACGTAGAGTTAGTATCAAAGATGTAGAAAATTTCATTTCAATGTTAGCGAAAATATACGACGAATCTCCGTATATGTTCTACACACCAGGAGAATATGATCCTAGCGTCACGTCGGCTAGTAAACAATTAGAAGAATATATCACTTCTCCACATAAAGTCATCTTTGTTGCTGAAAGTGATGAACAACTCGTTGGCTTTGCCTTTGTTAATACGACACCATTTCAACGCATTAAACATGTTGCTAAAATTGATTTAGGTGTAAAGAAATTATATCAACATCGTGGAATTGGCCAAGCACTTCTTGATGCCATTATGGCTTGGTGTTTAAACAATCAAATACACCGAATTGAAGCAAATGTACCACTCAATAACCAACCTGCCCTCGAGCTTTTTAAAAGTGCCGATTTTCAAATCGAAGGCGTTTTAAAAGATAAGTTATTTATCGATGGTAAATATTACGATGACTATATGATGGCTAAAATTCTTAATTAAAGCTATTTTATCATAATCTTGTATCAGAATCGCATAACAACGAATTTAATGGTTACCTAATACATTACTCATACTTATCAATGTCATCTAATCTTAAATGAATGCGTATACTCTTATTCATTTATCAAATTTAAATTCAAAATAAAGCACCACTAATGTGTAATTGATCAACTATCAACTACGATTAGTAGTGCTTTATATATGTTGTTTAGTTTTCCTTACTATAAAAATCTTCGAGTCTAAAATCTATATCCGGTAATTTTTCATATATCTTATCCTGATACTGATTGTTTTGATTGTAAGCTTCTTCAGTAATTAACCTACCTTTACGCTTAATTCCATAATCTTGTACGAATAAATTATTATTTCTATTTATTTTGTAATATGGTACAACATTCGCACTAAATTTTACTCGTTGATGAATAAGTTCCATTGCCAATGCATAGTATTTATTTGTCTCATATAACCATAAATGATCTATTGATACACCTGAAACAAATACATCTTTTAATAATATCCTTACATTCGGCTTAAATGTGCTATGTCTATCTAAATAATTTTTAAACAAAACACGTTGTATACGTCCAGTAACCATAACGCGTTTATTTTTAAATGGTTTTAATGCTGACCTTGTCATTCCCTTTCACAACCTTATTTCAAATCACTTCGTGCTCAATCTATATTTTATTTTTTCTTTTGAATTCTTTTCAATTTATAAATTTATTATATCATGTACACACTGTTTTTCGACAATTTAGTTGTAAAAAGTTATTTTCAGGTTCAAAACAAATTAGTTTGTAAAATAAATGTCACATCATAATAGGGTGAGATAGAAATGATAAAGAACCGCTAACAATTTATTATATCTCAGACTCTTACACATTAGCCCCACATGTTTTAAATTCTTCGTTTTCAATTTGAAGATCTTAAATGTTGCTTAAGTAATAAATTACTACTGTTTATCATTAGTTTAAAGGATTTAACGGTAATTCATTACTCGGATTTTCCATTTGTGGTTTCTCTTCAGTTTGAATACCACTAGAAGATGTATTACGACTTAAGAAAAGTAACACTTTTTTGATGTTATCTATCGATTCAGGTTTATTAAGGTGAAATTGATACTGATGATGTAAATGATGCGTACCATCATAAAACAAAGTATCTACTGGTACATTCAATTCTTGTAATTTCTTACTGAATTCTATATTTTGACTTTCGAATGGATCGCTATCTCCAACAGATAAAAATGTTGGTGGATAATTTTTTGTCGATTGTTTTACTGTCGACATTTGTGAAATATTTTTAAAGCTCTTTTCCCAATCTTCTTCGCCAGTATAACTTTTCATAAATAACTGTATTCTTGGAAACTCAGTTTCTCTAACTGTTTGCATATTATAAAAACCACCAAATAGTATAGCACCTTTAATTTGCGATGGTTTGAATGACTGATCAAATTTCATGGCTTCTCTTAAGCGATCATTCGTCTGTATTGCCGTAAATTGGCTAGCTAATTGAGCACCTGCAGAATCACCGCCAATAATTACTTGATTAAAATCAATAGGTAAATTCATTTTATTTTCTTTAATGAATTGAGTTGCTTGATTCATTTGAATTAATGGTGTGGGATATTTATATTGTGGCGCCAATGCATAATTTACATTCACAACAATGTACCCTTGTTCAGCAATTTTCGCTAATAATGGGTTTTTATACTGCTTATCACCCGCAATATAACCACCACCGTGCATCCAAAAAATAACTGGCAGTTTGGCATTAGAAGACATATCAACAGGTGTAATAATATCTAATTTACTGTTAGGGAAAACTCTATTGTATGTAAGGTTTTGATAAATGCGCACATTTTTATTTTTAATATTAATTTTGTCTTTATTAGCATGGTTCTCATTTGTAATTTGGTCATAATGTTGTTTCAGATGAAATGCTAACAATACACTGATTACAGTTATAAAAAGCGCAGTTATCATCGTCCATTTATTATCTTTATTCATTACATCGTACCTCTCTATTTGTTAGACGCTCATATTAATAGACTGAATAAATATAAAAAGCAATTCGCCCGATAAGAGTAGAGACGAATTGCTTTTAAGGTTAAAACAAAGTGATTCAATTGTAAAGTTTCGGATATCCATCATATGATATTAAGCAATATGTTTTTTATCCGCATTTTTACGTTTGAAATATTTAATAATTACAGCTACTACAATAAATAAGCCTACATATCCCATAATTGTATATAACTTATTAATTAATTCAGCAAATCCTACGAAACTTAATAAATAACCTGCTACCATCATTATAATAATAAAGATATGATAATTTTTACTGTATGGTTCTGTAAAACGTGCTGCAAATGAATACATTAGTCCTAGAATAGTATTATACATAACCGCCAGCATAATAACAGATAACACTGTTGCTATTAAAGGATGGATATTATTTGCTAACGTCAATGTTGGAATTGAGGCATTTTTAATAGTTGGATATTCACTTTGCAATGCAAAGTTGATCAATGCTAGTAATACAGTATAGATAATACCACCATACATCGCGCCTGCACCTGACACTGTACGCTTTTCTGTATCCCCACCGATTGCTACGATGGTACTAAAACCTACAGAAAAAGCTAATCCACCATATATTGTACCAAACCAGATTCCCTTCCAAATACTTGCTTCAGGCACTACTTGGTTAACTTCTGCTAATGAAACATGACCTTTAAATAAATAAACGCCAGCGATTAATACAACTAAAACAATTAAAAATGGTGTAACGATACCAAGTGCACGTACTATTTTATTAAAGTCTAATAGCAACGTAATATAAATCGCTAATGTCATAATTAAAGCACCTAGCCATGTAGGTATGTTATAACTTTCTTCAAATGTTGCGCCTGCACCAGCTATCATGGTTACAGCTATACCAAATAAGAAGAAGATTAAAATATAATCAAAGACTTTACTAAACTTTTCACCGAATACGTATTGTAATGTTGATTCATGATTTGTCGCTTCAAAGGCAGTACCAATTTTTGCTACTTGGCGCCCAATAAAAGCTAAAATAAAACCAGATATAATAACACCTAAATAAGCCCACAAGCCATATTTAGTGAAAAATTGCATAACTTCTTGTCCAGTTGAAAATCCTGCGCCCACTACAATGCCGACGTAGGCAAATCCAATTTTTGTTGCTTCTTTATTCATCATCATGTGAATAATAGACCTCCTTAATTTTGCACAGTGTGCATTATAACGTACTGAAAATTAATTGCAAGTCGCATAGGTTATTTTTCACTTTTTCAAAATTGCTCAATCCATTCACATTATCACGTTCAATGACATTTAAAAAAATTATAAATTTATGCTTTTATAATGCAGTCATACGAACTTTTGTATAGGAAAATTGATTAATTATTGTGCTTCTTGAATTTCGTAAATTTAGTTAAATTTCGAAGAATACATATCAAAATCTCTCAGTTAACAAGGTTTAAACCATATATCGTATGTTCTTTATTAAAATGTATAAATTTATAAAATGTTGTATAAAAACCATTTGTGCACACAAGTATACTTCGTTAGTTTTTAAGTATTAAAAAGGCTGGAACATATGTCCCAACCCAACCAAATGTTAAAACTATTATTAAGCTAATATAATTGAAATGTAATTAACGTGCATTACGTTGGTGTAATTCATTTATATCAACAACAACGTTGTCCATACGTTTGGCAGTGTCTTTTAAGACGTTACGAGCAACATTATTATTAGGATCTAATTTTAAAATTTGCTTGGCGATATCAAAAGCCTTCTTATCTGAAATAACAGGTGTTGGTATCGCATGCAATAATAACATTTGTAACAAACTTTTAACTTCTTTGCCGTCAGTAAGTTTTATGGAAGCGTCTGCATGATAATAAGCAGAATCCAAAGCACCTTCATATTCACTTAGTGGATACACAAGCAATAAAAATGCTAAGTCATGCATTTCAGATGATTCTTCGTACTTAATCATATCTAAAATACATGTATAAAACATCATACTTTCTACTTCATGCGCACTTGAAATATATGCTTCTTCAAATTCCATAAAATCTGTTTCGGACATCAATTGTCGTACTAAATCAAACTCGCCATTCAATACATGTTTTTTTATAAGGTGTTGCATGGCAATGTCCTCCTATTTCTCCAGATTTTATTAAACATTTACATATATACTATCATATTTTTTATAAAGTTTCATTTGAAAAAGGTTTACATTTTTCATTATTAGTAAATTTTAACTAAAATGATTGTTTGATTTCTGCTAATGCATCATCAATTGAACCGCCGATTGATAGCTTTACTGCTGCGATAAAACTGCCTTCAACAATTGGTGCATCAACTTTTAACACACGATGATTACCATCATACATTTCAATTGCCATATCTACATTCATTTCTGAAGATCCAATATCGTAAAAACACAATGCATCATCCTCTAATTTAGTCAAAACTTCTTGGATGATATCAAATGAAGTTCCAATTGAACCATCTGGTAATCCCCCGATTGGTATAATATCAACGTCACCTGCCATTTGCTTTAACAAAGATTTTGTACCACTTGCAATTTCTTTACTGTGGCTAACAAGTATAATTTTAGGCATTATCTTCATCTCCAATCAAAGCGTTTAAAATATAAACCATACTTTGAGCACCTGGATCAATATAACCTTTTGATTCTTCTCCAAAATATGCAGCTCTACCTTTCGTTGCTACCATATCTTTTGTATTATCTGCTAATTGCTGTAAATCATTGAATGTTAAAGTTTCACCATTTTCAAGCTTCTCTGCTGCTCGCGCTACTACATCATACATTGTCTTTTCATTTAAAGTAACTTTACCACGTGATTCAACCGCTTCGGCAAATGCCTGAATTAGTGTAATGAAATCTTGATTATCCATATCATCTTTGGTGACTGCAGACATTTTAACAAAGCTAAAGCCATACAGTGGTCCTGATGCACCCCCAACATTTGACATCAATGCCATACCAGTCGATTTGAACAATGATTGCATTGAGCTATCATCAAGTTTGTCTTTAAGACTACTAAACCCACGAACCATGTTAACCCCGTGGTCACCATCACCAATTGCTCGATCTAATTCAGTTAATTCAGATTCATGTTTTTTAAACGTTTCTTCTAAATTTAATAAACGTGCTTTCATATCATTCACTTTCATTTGTGCCACCTCATAAATGTATATTTATTCATATTCACTTCTTATTTAAAGTATTGACTTGTTGTTGGTGCTAAAAATGCTTCCAAATATTCTGGTTTATTAGGCACGATAGTTATAGAAAAACCTTGCATGTCTAAAGATGTCATATAATCACCAACAAACCATTTAGCAACATTAACCGTTCTTGCAGCTAAATTTTGTTGAATATATTTAGTTACGATATTTAATTCAGATAACGGCGTACCACCCATACCATTTACCATTAATATGACATCATTGGCAGTAACTTCTTTATACAATTCGTCTAACAATGTTCCAACAATATGATCAATATCCTTTACTTCTTCCCTATGAATACCTTTTTCACCATGTATACCAATACCGATTTCCATTTTGTCGTCTTCAATATCAAAGCCATATTTTCCAGTAGTTGGAACAAGCGGTGGCTCAATTGCCATACCAATACTTTTAATTTCAGGTAACAACGCTTCTACACGCGATTTTATCTCTGTTAATGAATAACCTTTTTCAGCAAGATAACCGGCAAGCTTATGAACAAACACTGTTCCTGCAACACCACGACGTTGTACTTCGTTTGTCACAGCAATGTCGTCACGAACAATAACAGTTTGAACATTTATACCTTCCATTTCTGCAAGCTCTTGTGCCATTTCGAAATTCATCACGTCACCTGCATAGTTTTTTACAACTAGTAATACACCATCACCAGTATCTACTGCTTTAATAGCTTCTAATATTTTATCAGGTGTAGGTGATGTAAATACTTCGCCACAAACCGCTGCATCTAGCATACCTTCTGCAACAAAACCGGCATGCGCAGGTTCATGTCCGCTTCCACCTCCAGAGACTATTGCTACACCATGTTCTTTCTTAGCTTTTTTTACAATAACTGTATTAGCAATCAGATCTAACTCTGGGTGCGCAATTAACAATCCTTCAAGCATATCAGTTAAAAATGTTTCTTTTTTATTGATTAACTTTTTCATCATGTTGTACCTCCTTGGTATTATCAGTCATAGTATAAAACAGAATAAATGAATGCGCTATCATAAAGAATTAACCTGATACCGTTATCAAATATATTTTTGATAAGATCCTCTTGATAACTTAATGGTTCATTATTGAAAAAATAAATAGTCTTGAGTGGCTCATTAAATAAAAAATGCTATGAAAAGCCTTATAATAAAGTGCCTTTCATAGCAATAAGTTGTGTCCTTTGACACTATACATTTTTCGTTTTGTACATTAAATATAAGAAATACGGTGCACCAATAATTGCTACGACAATACCTGCTGGAACCCCACCTGGTTGTAATACAATTTTGCCAATTGTATCAGCTATAACAAGTAAACATGCCCCTACTAAAATGGCAATTGGTAAAAACAACTGGTGACGTGGTCCAACGATACGTTTGGCAATATGCGGACCCATTAATCCGATAAACGAAATTGAACCTGCTACTGCTACAGCAGCAGATGATAACATCACTGCGATAAAGAATAATATTAAACGTTCTCTGCTTAACCTTACACCTAGACCTCGTGCAATATTATCACCCGTATGAATAATATTTAGTGTATTCGATTTAAATAGTAAGTAAGGAATAATAATCAACACCCACGGTAAAAATGCAATGACAAATGGCCATTCGTCACCCCAAATATTACCTGCAAACCAAGCAGCGATGAAATCAGATTGCTTATCATCAAATTTTGACATAATTGTAATTGAGCCACCATATAATGCTGTTTGTAAACCTACACCTATTAATACCATACTCGCAGGTGTAACACCTTCATTTTTATTAAAACTGAAAATAAAAATAATCAATGCAGTGGTGATACCACCTAGTATACTTATTAACGGCAGTACATAAACAAAGTTGTCAGCATTAATTTTACCAATTGCAATAAATAATGCGATTGCAAATCCGCCACCTGCGTTAATACCTAATATACCTGGTTCAGCTATTGGATTTTTTGTGACACTTTGCACTATTGCACCACTAATACTAAGCGCTGCGCCAGCCAAAATAGTAATCATCATCCGAGGTAACCTGAAATCTAATAAGATTAACTCATCAATGGCATCACCTTGTCCAATTAAAGTTTTGAAAAATCTTTCAACAGGTATGTTGTATTCACCTGAGGTAATACTCCAAGTACAACCTAGAAATAGTAGAATGCTAAAAACAGCCAGTGCTATCAATTGTCTGCGTTTATTATTTGAACTAATCATATTGAGCGTCCTCCTTTTTTAACTAAATATAAAAAGTAAGGAACACCGATAAATGAAATGATTGCACCAACAGGCGCTTCTCCTAAATATCGTGCTATCACATCGGCAACAAGCACGAGTATCCCACCTAACAAGGCTGTTAATGGTAGAATTTTAGCATAATCAGTTCCAATTAAAAATCTTGCTATATGAGGTACCATCAAACCTACAAATGCAACTTGTCCAGCGATAGCAACTGCAATACCTGCTAGAATCATAGCAATAATTAAACATATGCCTCTGATCATTGTTACATTTTGACCTAAACCTTTAGCTAATGATTCACCAAGATTTAAAATGGTAAGTTGTTTACTAATTGTTAATATAATGAATAACGCAATACCAATTAATGGAATTGCCCACTTAAGGTGTGACCATGTTGTGCCTGAAACGCCTCCAGCAGTCCAAAATGTTACTGTTTGATTTAGTCTAAAAGCTAATGCAATACCTTGACTTAGCGCTGTTAACATAGCACTTACTGCTGCACCCGCTAAAATAATACGCATCGGATTAAATCCATCACGTCTAGATCGGCCTATCATTAATACAATAGCACCTCCTAGAATAGCACCTAAAAATCCAGCAAACATCAATATTAAAAATGAAGTGTTTGGTAAAACTGCATATGTTAATGCTAAAGCAAATGAAGCACCTGAATTTAAACCTATGAGCGCCGGATCAGCAAGACCATTACGAGTAACACCTTGTATAATCGCACCAGAAACTGCAAGCGCCATACCTACAATTACTGCTGCTATATTTCTGGGAATCCTAATCTCATTGATGATGTTTTGCTGTTGATTGCTAGGATTATAATTAAAAATAGCCTCTATAATTGTAGAGGCTTGAATTTTGGCGTCACCTATTAATGTAGAAATAAATAGTGTGATTAGTAGTATCATACTTAAACCTATAATATAGGATAAAAACTTCAATGGCGTTGGGTTCTCTCTATTTGTCATGTTAATTGTCCTTTTTATCATATTAACTTACTTAATTAAGAATAAGCTCTGCGACATAAGTCATAAGTTACCAGTAAAGGTTTTCCAGTTTTAGGATCTTTACTTAAAACAACATCAATATTAAAAACTTTTTCTAATATTTCCTGTGTTAATACGTCTTCTGTTGAACCTGTAGCGATGATATCCCCTTCTTTCATCGCAATAAGATGATCTGAGAAACGAATCGCTTGGTTGATATCATGAAGAACCATGACAATTGTACAACCTTGTTCCTGATTTAGCTTCTGAACTAATTCTAGTATTTCTAATTGATGACAGATATCTAAATATGTTGTTGGTTCGTCTAAAAAGATAATATCAGTTCTTTGTGCTAATGCCATTGCAATCCAAACACGTTGTCTTTGACCACCACTTAAATCATTGATTGAACGGTGTCGGAATGTATCAGTTCCTGTAACTTCCATTGCCCAATCAATTTCTTTCTTATCCTCAGCAGTTAATCTACCAAATCCTTTTTGATGTGGAAAACGACCATATGAAACTAATTCCCCAACAGTTAAGCCATCTGCTACTTCAGGTGATTGAGGTAAAATGGCTATTTTTTTTGCAATCTCTTTCGTAGATTGTGTATGAATATTTTCACCATCTAAAAATACTTCGCCTTCTTTAACTGCCAATAAACGTGACAATGCCTTTAGCAAAGTAGATTTCCCGCAGCCGTTAGGACCAATGATTGACGTCACTTTGCCATCTGGTATTTCAACATCTAATTTATTTATAATCGTGTTATCCCCGTAACCAATTTTAACTTGTTGTCCATGCAAACGATTCATAATTTCCCTACTTTCAATAAAATTCTTTCTGTTTATAAAAAATAATTTCTATTTTTAAATTATCAATTTTCAAAGGCATCCCAATTGATAATGATTATCATGAACATCATTATAACATTTTTCAATCTTATTGACTAACATTACTTTTTAAATTGGATAGCTCGATTTGTCATGTCTTGTATATTACTTTTATAAAATAAAAAACGCCCACAGATAAGTCTTCATAGTTCAAAAACTTGTCCGTGGACTTCTATTTAAGTATGTGTGCTCATACCATTTATTTATTCATCTGCAAGAAAGCCATTACCATAGACATCTCTTACATCATGAATTACGAGGAATGCATCTTTATCGATTTGTTTAATTAATCGCTTTGCTTTTGAAACTTGTGTTTTAGAAATAACAACGTATAAGACATCTTTTTCTTCACGCGTATAATAGCCATGTCCGTTTAAAATGGTTAAACCTCTTCCAATTTGCTCGTCTATTGCTTTGGCAAGTTTGTCGGGATTAGTTGAAATAATCGTCATAGCTTTTTTAGTGTTTAAACCTTCTATGACATATTCCATCACTTTTGTTCCTATATAAAGTGATATTACTGTTACTAATACTTTATCAAGTGGAATAACTGTAAGTGAAATTGCAACAACGATCATATCGAAGAAAAGCAAAGCATATGGCGTGCTTACATCGAGGTATTTCGTTGCAATTCTCGCCAAAATTGTTGTACCTGCTGTTGTACCGCCTGCAAGGATAATTACTCCGATTCCTAGTCCAACGCTTACACCACCAAAAATGGCATTCACAATGCTGTTTCCAGTTTCTACTTGCCATGATTCTGTTAAACTCAAAAATATTGAAATAAGAATTGTTACAAGAATAGTTAAGTACATACTTCTCTTACTCAAAAATTTATAACCTATGGCAATCAATACTGCGTTGACCAAGAAGTTAGTGATGGCTGGTGAAATATGAAACGCATAATATAAAATAATTGCTAAACCTGTAACCCCGCCTTCACCTAAGTTACCAGAAATAATAAATGCATTTACACCTGCAGCAAAGATAAATGAACCTAAGACAACTAGTATTAAATCTTTAACCGTTTTATTCACGAAACCATCCCCTTTATATATTTATTAGACTATAAAAATAGTAGCACAACAAAAATGCTGTCACAACTCTATGGAAAGAGTTCTAACAAAGATTTACTATTTAACTAATTTATATGAAGAATAGCTTTCCCTAATAAATATCACTCACAATATAATAATTAAAAATATTCTGAATTTTTAATTTACTTTCATTTCATTGTCTGCTATAATGTTTTTAACTTCTTCAATAGAGAAGTTATCTCCTTTGTGTTGTTTATAATAACAAAACAAATTTTGCTCGAAGTACTATGACTGTACCTAGTCCTTACTGTCATATGTACAATAATATTCATTTCCCATAAAAGCCAAGTGTATTACCATGTGCACTTGGTTTTTATAATGCTTCAATTTCGGTAACTTTAAAAATATTTAAATACCTTTATATCAATAATAAAAAAGTCCAAGCATCTCACCTATATCAATAGACGACATGCCTGGACATATTTATTAGTTAAAATGTATTATCATAGTCACTCTTCGACATATTACCATGCAAATAAACCAACGAAAGCTGCTGTTAATAATGAAACTAGGATACCTGATAATAGCATCATAGGTACATATTTAGATACAAAGTCTGATGTCTTTTTATCAACAATGCCTTTCAATGTACCGATAATCATACCAATCGTTGAGAAGTTTGCAAATGAAATTAAGAATGTTGTAATAACCGCACGATGGTGTGGTGTATAAGATGCAATATCTTTAGAAATTTCACCCATAACAACAAATTCATTTGTAACAATTTTCTTAGCCATTTGTTGTGCTACCAACCACGCTTCATCATAAGGTAAACCGAGTAATAGCGCAAATGGATACATAAACACACCTAAAATTTGGTTTAAACCGAAACTACCTTTTATGCCTATCCATCCTGCTATCAATCCTGTAATCAAATTGATAAAACGATCAAATAGATCAGCTAACGCTACAAAACTAATAACAAATGCGATGATGATTAATACTAATTTACCTGCTGCTAATACAGAATCTCCAAGGAATGAGAAGAATGGTTGACGTTCAACTTCATTGTTTTTAAGACTGTAAATAATATCTTCTTTCTCTTCAACACTTACTGGATTCAACAAGCATGACACAATAATCGCGTTAACGATATTTAGTGGAATTGCCGTTAGTACCAGTTCTCCTGGTACCATTTGTACATACGCACCTACAATAGCTCCGGATACAGAGCTCATTGACATCATTGCGATTGTTAATACACGCATTTCATTCATACGTTTTAGTTGCTCACTTGATACGGCTAATGCTTCAGTATTTCCTAAGAACATCATTTCTATCCCAAAGAATGACTCGAATTTAGGTTGTCTTGTTACTTTAGCTAGTAACCAACCAATACCTCCAATAATTTTCGGTAAAATATTAAAGTACATTAAGATATCAAATAATGGCACTATTAATAATATTGGGAATAAGGCTGCAACAGCCATATCCATCATTTTAACATTTGTCAAACTTGCAAATGCAAAACCTGTACCAGCATGCGCTGACTGAACTACCCAAGCGATACCATTGGCTGCTCCTCTTACTGCTTTTTGACCCCAATCAAAATAAATAAAGAACCATGCTAAAAACAGGTTTAAAACAACTAAGATCCCAATTGATTGCCATTGGATATTTTTGCGATCTCTTGAAAATAATACCGCAATACCAAGAAATACAATTAGACCAATAATGTTGATTAATAAAAACATTTGGCACCCACCTATGATTTAATTTTTTAAAAATTTAGAAACATTGAAATATCAAACTTCTGTACCATGGACTCTAAAATCAGTTAAATTGCTATGTAAAATATGAAGAATTATGACTCGTGGCTACAGTATTTAATATATGTATGTTTGCTTATAACTTGTATTATACCATGAGCATTTTTTTCTTAAAATATCGATTTTATTAATTTAAGAATTATTATGTCGTAACTTCTCAAATGATTTAAAATAGACAAAAGCTTGAAGCAATTTATTAACATCTATATCCATCAATGTGCCACACTTTAATTTCCTCGATGGTATATGTGTATTTGCTCCAAGCTTACTTATATATAAAATTAATCTGTTAATTTTTGAGACACTACAAAGTTTTTATACTTCGCATGTGATGCCATCAGTTCTGAATGCGTACCTTTACCTGTTACCTGTCCTTTGTCTAAGAATATAATTTGACCGGCTTTTTTAATTGTAGACAAACGATGCGCAATGACAATCGTTGTTCTACCTTCCATCAATGTTTCTAAAGCTTCTTGAATTTTCAATTCACTTTCACTATCGAGATTAGCTGTTGCTTCATCAAGTAACAAAATATCAGGATTTTTAACAAAACTTCTAGCAATATCAATACGTTGACGTTGTCCGCCAGACAGTTTCAATCCTCGTTCACCTACAAGCGTGTCATATCCTTCATCAAATTGCATGATAAAATCATGACAGTTCGCTAATTTAGCATAATTAATAAGTTCTTCATCTGAAACATGACGATTAATTCCGTATAAAATATTGTCTCTAATTGTTCCACTCATCATCGAATTTGATTGCATAACATATCCAATTTTGCGTCGCCACTTAGATAACGGGATATCATAGACACTTTCAAGGCCATATTTAATATCACCTGACTCAATTTCATACATACGTTCTATCAGATTAAATATCGTACTTTTACCAGACCCAGAAGGACCTACAAAAGCACTCACTTGACCTTGTGGGATTTGGAACGACACATCATCTAATATTTTCTTCACATCATATTTAAAGTCTACATGTTCAAATGACAATACACCGTCATCAATTAATACATTTTCAGAATCTTCAAGAGCTTCTGTCGGTTCAATAGGTTCTTGCATGATTTCGTATATTCTACTACTTGCACCGACTGCCTTTTTATAATCTGTAACTAACGTGGAAAGATTGATTAAAGGCATAGATAACTGAATAACATAAAATATCATTGCAATTAATGTACCTGCAGTGATTGCACCAGTCGCAATTTCTAATGCACCAAAACCTAAAATAATTGCAATTGTTAGCAACATAACTATACCTGAAATTGGTTGTACAACTGCCGCAATTTTAGCCTGTTTTAAACCTAATTTATATATTTCATTCAAATTTTTATGTGCATTATCTAATTCAAGACGCTCTGTATTTGATATTTTAACAAGACGCATTTCAGTTAGGACACGCCCTAACAAACCACTGAAGTTTGCAATTTCAGATTGTGTACTTGTCGATATCTTTTGCATAATACGACCTAGAGGAATCATAATTAAAACGAATATCGGTATCGTTATAAATGTTAATAATGTCATTTTCCAATCTAAAATAAATAACATGATTAGTGACCCAACTAATGTAACGATTGATGGTAATAAGTTAGGTAGCTTTTGTGAAATAAATTCATTTATCACTTTCGTATCGTCAGTTAATCGACTCATTAATTGACCACTTTCATTTTTGTCAAAGAATGGCATTTTTAATTGTATGATATGCTCCCATAAAACTGAGCGTATCGCATAAATAATCTTTTCACCAATTTTACTTAATAAATATAAACCTAATCCGCTTAATAAAGCATTGATAACAAAGATACCACCAAATAATGCGATTAGATTCCAATTGATATGGCTCACGGAAAATTTATCTACAATTCGTCCAGTAAACAGTGGCACTAATAGTCCACTTAAGCTCCCTAGTGATGAAATAGTGATAGCTGCAACGATAAGACCCACTGGCCATGATAGTTTTTTAAATAAGAAAAACAATGGATTTTCTCGTTTCATAGTTTTACCTCTTCTGTTTGAAATTTATAGTTAATTCATTTAGATAGATACATGCATTTCTATCATATACTTTCTCCCAACAAAACTTTAAAAATCAAATAAAGTGTTGCCCCAAAATACCGCTCATAACATTTATATGATAGAATATTTCTATTGCATTTTTTGTAATAACTTCTCAAAGTCTTTATATTAAAACATGAAAATTAATCGCTTTTGAGTAAGTTTGCTCTTCGTACAAACATTATAACACCTTTAGCTACACACGTAATATATTTGCATTATTTTTCAAATTAACTGCAGAAAACTTTATTTTCAACAATTTAATTAAGGTGAAGTGAATTAGCAATGATTTCCGTAAGTAGGAATAACCATTGCTTTTAGGGAATATTTAAGAATTGGAAAAGGGAAGATTAACGCTTTATGAAAAATTTAATATCTATTATCATCATTTTATGTTTAACATTAAGTATTATGACACCATATGCACAAGCTACTAACAGTGACGTAACCCCTGTACAAGCAGCAAATCAATATGGTTATGCAGGTTTGTCGGCTGCATACGAACCGACGAGTGCTGTTAATGTAAGTCAAACTGGACAATTACTGTATCAATACAATATCGATACTAAGTGGAATCCAGCGTCTATGACTAAATTAATGACAATGTACTTAACATTGGAAGCTGTAAATAAGGGGCAGCTTTCACTTGATGACACAGTCACAATGACGAACAAAGAATATATTATGTCTACACTACCTGAGTTGAGTAATACGAAACTATATCCTGGACAAGTATGGACAATCGCAGACCTATTACAAATTACAGTATCTAATTCTAGTAATGCCGCGGCATTAATTTTAGCTAAGAAGGTATCAAAAAACACCAGCGATTTCGTTGATTTAATGAATAACAAAGCTAAAGCTATCGGAATGAAAAATACACATTTCGTCAATCCAACGGGTGCTGAAAATTCAAGATTACGTTCATTTGCACCAACAAAGTATAAAGACCAAGAACGTACTGTAACGACTGCTAGAGACTATGCCATTTTAGATTTACACGTGATTAAAGAGACACCTAAAATATTAGACTTTACAAAGCAGTTAGCACCAACAACGCATGCAGTTACGTATTACACATTCAACTTTTCATTGGAAGGTGCAAAAATGAGTTTGCCTGGTACAGATGGTTTAAAAACTGGATCAAGTGATACAGCAAATTACAACCATACGATTACTACCAAACGAGGTAAATTTAGAATTAATCAAGTTATCATGGGTGCAGGAGACTATAAAAACCTTGGTGGCGAGAAGCAACGTAATATGATGGGGAATGCATTAATGGAACGCTCATTTGATCAGTATAAATATGTAAAAATATTGTCTAAAGGTGAGCAAAGGATAAATGGTAAGAAATATTATGTTGAAAATGATCTTTACGATGTTTTACCAAGTGATTTTAGTAAAAAAGATTATAAACTTGTAGTCGAAGATGGTAAAGTACACGCGGACTATCCAAGAGAATTTATTAATAAAGATTATGGACCTCCAACTGTAGAAGTTCATCAGCCAATTATTCAAAAGGCAAATACTGTTGCTAAAAGTATGTGGGAAGAACATCCATTATTCACTATCATTGGTGGTGCATGCCTTGTCGCTGGATTAGCACTTATTGTTCATATGATAATCAATCGTTTATTTAGAAAAAGAAAATAAAACATACTAAAAACGGACAAGTTGCACATTATAAAGCTGCGAAACTTGTCCGTTTTATATTTATTTTATAATAACCTAAGTTAATTTATCGTTTAGTATCGATAGTTCTATATAATTTATTTAGCATCTTTACCATATAATTCTTGTTTGATTTTAGTCGTCGAAATGCCTTCTGTACGTTTTAAATAAATGACTTCACATTTATCCTTTAAGAAGTCGAATTCACCTTCCCAGTCATGTCCCATAACAAAAACATCTACATCAAATTTTTCGACATCGTCTTCTTTTTGTCCCCAGCCCTTTTCTGGAATGACTAAATCGACATAGCGTATTGATTCAAGCATCATTTTTCGTTGTTCATAATCATAATAAGATTTTTTATGTTTAATTTGATTAAATTCATCTGTTGATAATGCTACTATTAAATAATCGCCCATCTCTCTTGCACGACGAAGCAATTCGATATGACCATAGTGAAGTAAGTCATATGTGCCATATGTTATTACACGTTTCATTAAGTTATCCTCCTCATATTGTCACATCATAGGATTGCAGTTTATGGTCATCAATATACACGTTATCGTTTTAACATTGATTTTGTTCGATGTGCAAACTTTCTCCCTTTAAGTTGTATCAAGAATTTTTTATAAGTCGGCCTATTAATGCCCACTTGAATTAATGTTTGTCGCCACAATTCGTATATTTCTCTATCCCAATTCTCACCAATAAATTCAACTGTATTTATAATGTCAAACATGTTTTGCGATACATAATCAGAATGCTGCATAGACATAATATAGTCTTTTACGAGTTGAATTGTCATGTGCGTTACTGCTGGGTGTTCATTCATATAATATTTTAATGAATTATTGAATAAAATACGATCAACCATATCACTATATAATAGCCTTTGTTCAGGTAATAGTAACATTTCCATGACTCGTTGTCTTATTTTCATAATTTCTATGATATATCTATTAAAATCTTCATCGTTACTTGTAGCATGTGTATCTATATCGTTATCTCCGACAATCATCTGTGAAACTAAATGTATATCCGTAGCTTTTTGCATCGCCTTGACAAGTATTGCGTGATTGTATGTGTTAGCTAAAGTTTCGTCACACTGTAATTCAGCAAATTTAGCACTGAATAACTTTCCGTCAAAAGACATCATTGATAACAAATCTGGTTGTTCCGTTAATGTAACGATTCGATTA
>NZ_JACYHC010000795.1:0-12916 GCF_017152085.1 Staphylococcus sp. EG-SA-2 | reverse complement strand
TATAACTTGTATCTTGGCTATTAATATTGTCAGTATTCTCACTCTCTTCGACATTAGCATTCTTAATTAATCGCTGTAATTGCTGATACACTTCATCGACATTTCCATTTAATTTTATGACTAACTGCGCATCATTTTCTGCTACAGATGTCACATCAACTATTTGTTTCACTTCATTTGCTGTAGAAGGAATTGTATGTTGCATATGAATTGTAATGCACTTCGTGTCATACGTTGCATCAACAATGTTTTCGACACCACCTACAGCTGTAAGAATGTCTTGGGCTTGTTCTTTATATTTATTGCTCATAAATATTACCCCCTCAACTTGATAGTAGAATGAAAATGTATTTACTTACCTCCAATTATAATTGTACCGGTTCAATTTGTAAACGCCGATACAATTATAATATTTTGTGCTATAATAATTACAGACAAAGTGAAACGAGGACAGAATATTGTTAAAGTATGAACATATTGCTAAGCAACTTAATGCGTTTATACATCAATCTAATTTCAAACCCGGTGATAAATTGCCAAACGTGACGCAATTAAAAGAACGTTATCAAGTAAGTAAGAGTACTATCATTAAAGCATTAGGCTTATTGGAACAAGATGGTTTGATCTATCAAGCACAAGGCAGTGGTATTTATGTGAGAAATATTGCAGATGCCAATCGTATCAACGTCTTTAAGACTAATGGTTTCTCTAAAAGTTTAGGTGAACATCGAATGACAAGTAAGGTACTTGTTTTTAAGGAGATGGCAACGCCACCTAAATCTGTACAAGATGAACTCCAATTAAATACAGATGATACCGTCTACTATTTAGAGCGATTAAGATTCGTGGACGATGATGTTTTATGTATCGAATATTCTTATTATCATAAAGAAATCGTGAAATATTTAAATGATGATATTGCTAAGGGCTCTATCTTCGATTATTTAGAATCAAACATGAAACTTCGTATTGGTTTTTCAGATATTTTCTTTAATGTAGATAAACTCACTTCAAGTGAAGCTTCATTACTACAATTGTCTACAGGTGAACCATGTTTACGTTACCACCAGACTTTTTATACAATGACTGGCAAACCCTTTGATTCGTCTGACATCGTATTTCATTATCGTCATGCACAGTTTTATATTCCTAGTAAAAAGTAATAAATACATAAAAACGTCTATATCCCAGTTATAAACTGGAGTATAGACGTTTTTTTACGATAATAACAATGGCTCAAATTGCTATTATCTTGCTTAGGTTTTTCGTTTTAGAAGAATATTGCTACAAAGACAGGCACAACTGCTACAACAACTACACCAACTAACACTAAAGCTATACTTGCCATTGATTCTTCTACAGGTCCTAATTCTTTGGCTGGTGCTACACCTAATGTGTGACCACTTGTTCCAAGTGCTAATCCTCGGGCAATAGGGTTAGTAATTCGGAAAAGCTTCAAGAATTTATTACCTAGGGCATAAATAATGACACCATTTAAAATAACTGCTAATGATGTTAATTCTTTTATACCACCGATACCAGCTGATACTGGTAACGCAATCGCTGTAGTTGCTGCTTGAGGTAACATTGATAAAATAACATCATTGGCAAATTGTGCTAACTTCGCAAAAGTTAAAATAATTAATAACGCTACAACTGTACCGATACCAATACCTCCTATGATACGATGCCAATGTTTAACAAGCACTTCACGCTTTTTATATAACGGAATCGCAAAACAGATTGTTGCCGGTTCTAAGAAGAAGTAAATAATGTCTCCACCTATTTTGTAAGTCTTATACGGAATGCCTGTTAAATAGAGGAAGGCCACACCAAATACCATACTGACAAATAGCGGTGCGAATAAGAAGAAACGATTAGTTTTTTCAAATAATATGGTCGCTAAGAAAAATGGTATAACGGATAACAGTATTCCGAAGTAAGGTGTGTTTAGTGCTAAGTGGTTAATCATGAGCTTGTGCCTCCTCTATTTTGATCTTTTTTGTGACTTTGTCACCTTTAGATCTCGAAGTAACTTTCATAATAATTTGTGTGACATAGCCAGTACAAATAAGTAATAGTATTGTTGAGACGATTATTAGTCCAATGATTAAAAATGGTGCTTGGCTAATGACACCTAAAGAGTTAACAACTGAGATACCGGCTGGTACGAAGAGTAAGCCAATGTTATTTGTTAGTGTCGTTCCTACTTTTTCGACTTCGCCTAACTTAACAGCACCAGTACATAATAATACAAATAATAATACTAAACCGATTACTGATCCAGGCATAGGAATTGGCATAAATGATTCAATTATTTTCGATACAAAGAGTACTAAAGCAATTACAATGACTTGGTGAAAAAAGTGTGCTGGTTTTGATGCGTCTTTTTGTTGTTTCACGACCATTGCCTCCTACGTTTGATTTAACTAAAGTATAGATGGCTCACTTCGATTTGCGTGATTTTTAGTCCGAAATACAAAATATCATAGGTAAAATGCATAAAAAAAAGGATTACTGTTAAAGTAATCCTATCGACGCTTTAAAATCTTTCATAAATGAACGTCCAACTTGCATCTTGACACCATTTGTCAATATTACCATATAAGTGTAGTTAAACCATTGTTGCACTTCTTTAATGTGTTTCGTGTTAATAATATATGAACGATGAATACGTATAAAATAAGTGGGATTCAATCGTTTTTCATAACGATTCAATGGCTCTGTTGTTTCGTATTTATGATTCGTTGTATGTATGGTTGTAATACCATTATGTGTGCCAATCCCAATAATATTTTGTTGCTTTAACATGTGAATTTTATCGTCAATTTCAACAGGTAAGCTTTGATCAAAATTCGCCGACATATCATTCGCAATTGCACTTGCGTTATTATCATCTTTGGCTTTAGTCGCACGCACTTTATTGACTGCTTGTTCAATACGTTTTTGACCAAACGGTTTCAAAATATAGTCTGTCGCATTTAATTCAAATGCCTGTACTGCGTATTGGTCATGTGCAGTTGCAAAAATAATCGCAGGTGGCTCTTTCATCTTTTGAATCTTAGCTCCTAATTCGATCCCATTTTCATCCATTAAATTGACATCTAAAAATATAATGTCATATTGATTGATCAGTAGTGCTTCCAATGTTTCTTTTACATTTTCTGCCTCATTAATTTCTTCAAAACCACCAATTTCATTTAATAAATATGTTAATTCATTACGTGCTAATGGCTCATCATCTATGATTAATGCTTTCATATTTATTCCTCCTCTTGTCTTTCATAAGGAAGTACACACCAAAAAGTGGTACCGCTCGATGTCGATTCAAATTGTAATGCTGCGGATTTTCCAAATAATCCTTTTAGGCGTAAGTTTAAATTTTCTAAAGCACTACCAGTTCCAGATTCTGATTCTACAGATGTTTCTCCCAACAAATGCATTTTATCTTTAGAAATACCCTGACCATTATCTTGTACAATAATACGTACATGTGTTGCAGTTTCTTTAATCACTGACACGTCAATATCGTTACCTTGCTTTCGATTCGTAAACGCATGTTTGATGGCATTTTCAACTAAAATTTGAATTAAAAATGGTGGTACAAGCACATCGCGATATTTGTCTTCAACATTAATATTGATATTAAATCTTCCTGGATAACGTGCTTGTTCGAGTGATAAGTATGCACGCACTTGACTTAACTCTTTATCTAAAGTAATCGTATGTTGCTTTGAGCCTTGTAAATTCGCTCTGAAAAAATAACTCAATTCTAATAGTAACTCTCGTGCCTTTTCGCTATTTATTCTAACTAAAGCTGAAATCGTGTTAATTGAATTGAAGAAAAAATGTGGACTCACTTGTGCCTGTAATGACTTAATCTCAGCATCTTTCAATAACTTACTTTGCGTTTCGGCTTCACCAAGTTCAATTTGGCTACTAAAAATATTTGCCAATCCTTCTGCAAGTTGACGTTCCACAAAAGTTAAATCATTAGGGTTTGTAAAATACATCTTCAATGTACCGACGATAGAACCATGCATCTCAAGTGGTATCACGATAGCTGCTCTAAGCGGGCAATTCGGATGACTACAACCAATCTCTTCTTTAGTATGCACTTCTTTCAACTTTCCTGATTTCAATACATCTTTAGACAGACTTGTTAATATTTCATTTGTTGGTATGTGATGATCACTACCTGCACCTACATGCGATAAGATTTCATTTTTGCTTGTAATTGCTACGGCAGATACTTTCATTAAATTTTTAATAATCATCGCAATTTGCTGTGCCGATTCTCTATTCAATCCTTCTTTAAAATACGGCAATGTCTGGTTCATCAATTGCAGTACATCATGTGTTTGAACAGCCTTCATTTGCTCCTCTTGCTTTAATGTTGAAATGATAATAGACATAAAAATCGCCGTACCGACGCTATTAACAATAATCATTGGTAGTGCAATTAATGATATGAGGTCAACCGCATATGCTTTGTCGTGGGAAAATGTTAAAATGCTCAACATTTGAATCATTTCCATAACAATTCCAATCATGGCACTTTTCGCAATACTCGGGTAACGCTTGCGTCTTTGAGCTTGTAAGCCAAAATAACCAGCAATTATACCGATAAATATAGATGAGATAAGATAAACTTGTGCATCCGCCCCACCCATATACACTCTGAAAATACCTGAAATAACGCCAACAAATAGACCTACAAAAGGGCCACCAACTAATCCTGCGACACCTATCGTTAATACACGTGTGTTAGCTAAAGATACATCATCATCTAAACGGAAGTACACACTTCCTGACAAACTATGTTGATGATCGATGACGATACCAGTTAAATTAGACATTAAGGCAAACAAACTGAAAATAATACATAATTGCCAACGTGCTTTCCATGTACGTCGACGATTCATTAAGTTTTTAAAATATGGAATATTCATCAACACATAGGCCAAAATAATAATTAAACCTACACGCTCAAGTAATAACATTGTTAGCGATAGCACGATAGCACCTCAGTGAATTATAATTATGTTTATTTTATCATAATAGTGCATGTAAAATTCATGAATAAATTATTAAAAAAACACGCTACTATTTAATTATCTATACCATTAAATTTTCATATCAATTTTTATGCTAAGTTGACCATTTTTCTTTTCAAATAATGCTGTTCATATCACTAAATTTCTGTTAAGTATAGCGAAAAACTGCTGACATTACTTTGCCAACAGTTTCTAATCGCGTTATTTATGATACTTTTTTAAATAAAACATGATTCTCTAAATGAACATGCTCATGTGTTAACACTTCAAGTGCTTTTAATCTCTGATAAACGAGTCGCCACGTACCACATGCCTCTATCGGTGGTTCATAGCTAGATGTTAAATCGCTCATTTTCACTAACAATTGTCCCGTTGCAATGTGATCAGATACTAAATCATCAATCACTGTATTAATATCGTTTACTACTTCACCTTGTTCATATTTAATTAGTTTTGGAAAATCAACATCATCTTCTTTTTGCATATGCTCTAACATGCCACTTTTAAATGTATCATATGTTTCTTTTAACTCGACTAAATATGGATGGTTAGGTCCATGTACTTTCGATAATTTCGTCACATAAGGTGTTAAATTTTTAAATTCTTCTCTAAGAGGTTCATGATATGCTGCTTGAATATATTGAATAAGTGACGAAACATTTAAAAATTTAGGGTTAAGCGAACCTGGTGTATTCGTTTGTTCAACGTCATTGAGACGCTGTAATAATTCGTTCAAATCTACATTTTTCTTTTCTAAGGATGCTGCTTCTATACTTACTTGTCCACCGCAACAAAAGTCTATACCTACGCTTCTAAAAATATCTGCTGCTTTCGGATAATCTGTTACTACATCTGCTACTATGTCATTTTTATTTATCATTATAGACGACCTCCTCATTTTCAGTGTATACAATTTAATGTATATGAAAATGAAAATCAGGGAAATGTCATAATCATTTCATAAATAGTAAAATAAAACCCTCAAATCATGTTAGTTCACATAGATTTGAGGGCATTTATTATTTATTTTAGCGAGTAAGTCATATGTGCAGTGTTTAACTTAACAATATTTTTGAAGTCTCGCTTCTTAATATCTTTACTAAGTAAGATTTCCACTTCGTTTTCTGACGTTTGGCTTAACATTCCCATAATCATGTCGTCTTTTAGCACGACACTAGCCATACCTTCTTCAAATACATAACCACGATCCAGACCAGTTAAAATGATTTTGTTTTTACCTTTTAACTTCAATGAGATTGAATCCGTTAATGTAATAGCTGTAAAGTATAACGAAATGTTATTAAAGTCTTTTGTGAAATACGGTGTTAATCTATAAAAATCATTATTCAAATGAATTAATGCACTTGTTTCTGCAGTATATGCATATTTATTACGTTGATTACCAACACGCACTTCAAATACTTCCGTACCTATTTGGACTTCTAAGAAAACATCCCAAATTTTTTCTTTAGGTAAATACGCTTTAATATCTTCTAACATAATGTTAAAACGATATTGTTTATTCGCATTGACACTTAAAGGTACATACATTGTGTGCTTCTTGTTTCGTGAATGTAATTTAAGTCTGACATCATAATGTCCTTCGCCAATCATAAATTCATTTAACGTTAGCTCTGTAACAATTTTATGATTATCAAATTTAAATGCTGTCATTTTCACTTTTGGCTTAGCGATATCAATGCCTTCAAAGTATGGTTCGCCTTCATTGAATTGAATGTTTAATTTACCATCTACAATATCAAAACGGTAGTATTGACCTTGACGGTAACTTTCTTCTACAGTTCTATAGTTGTCTATATCTTTCGCTCTCGCGTAGTGCAACAATGGTCGTAATTTACTCATCACCAATGCATCTACACGTTCTGGAACTGCTTGTATAAAGTCTCCTAGAGCATTAATCCATTGTGGTTGCTCTTCAAGTTTAACTTTAAGTGAGAAGCCATTCGTACGAGAAAAACTAAAATGACGATTTAAAAATTCTGCTAAGATTTGATCTTTATGAGCTTCTTCTAAATCTGCATTTAATATTTCTACAGCAATCAATCTCATGACTTCGTAAAAGTCTTCAGGTGAAACATACGCACTACTCATATGTTCACCTTCACGCTTTGTAGCATAATAATACGCTTTATCACTTAACACACTGATTCGATTTGCATTCAAATATGCTTTCATTGTAAATAATTGATCTTCTGCACTCTTTAATTCTTCTGGAAAATAAATGTCATTATCTTTTAGTAATGCTGTTCTATAGATTTTAGTCGGGCTTAAAGTATAGATAATTCTTGAATTTAACAAAGTAACTTCAGGTGCTGTTTCTTTAAACATAGATTGTGGTACACCACGACCATTAACACCTTTCATTTTAATCAATAAGACATCTGAGTGATGTTCATCAATAAATGCTGCTGCATCCTTTAAAGTCTCTTTGTTTATATAGTCATCGGAGTCCACAAATAATACAAATTCACCTTCTGCTTGTTTTAACGCCACATTTCTAGGTTTACCTGGACCACCAGAATTTGTTTCGAGTTGACTTACTTTCAAGTTCAATTTATTGCGATACTTTTCAACTATTTGTAACGTTTGATCTGTTGAACAGTCATCAACTACAACCACTTCAAATTCAGTTTTCGGAAAATCTTGTTTCGCAAGGCTATTAAGTAATTCTGTTATATACTTTTCTGAATTGTATGTTGGAACTATTACTGAAAATTTCATCATTATACCTCTCCCACTTTGACTACTATATAAACTTAGCTACCAAATAAATTTCTGACTAAACGCTCACTTGATCGGCCATCTTGATATTTAAAATGTTTATCTAAGAATGGAATGACTTTTTCTCCTTCATAATCTTCATTGTCCAAGGCGTCCATTAATGCGTCAAATGATTGCACAATTTTACCTGGAACAAATGATTCATATGGTTCATAAAAATCACGCGTCGTAATATAATCTTCTAAATCAAATGCATAGAAAATCATTGGCTTTTTAAATACTGCATATTCATATATTAAAGATGAATAGTCACTAATTAATAAATCTGTTATGAACAGTATATCATTAACTTCTCTAAAGTCAGAAACGTCAACAAAATATTGTTTATGTTTGTCTGCAATATTAAGTCTATTTTTCACAAATGGATGCATTTTAAATAATACAACCGCGTTATTTTTTTCGCAATATCTTGCTAAACGTTCGAAATCAATTTTGAAAAATGGGTAATGTGCTGTACCATGACCACTACCTCTAAATGTTGGTGCGAAAAGAATGACTTTCTTACCTTTAATAATTGGTAATTCATCTTCCATCTCTTGTTTGATCTGTGTCGCATAAGCTTCATCAAATAGTACATCAGTACGTGGAACACCTGTAGGCACTACATTTTTCTCTTTAATACCAAATGCTTCAGCGTAGAATGGAATATCGGTTTCAGATGATACATAAGCTTTTGTATAGCTACGATGATTTAATGAATCAATAAATGGTCCACCCTTTTTACCAGTACGACTAAAGCCAACTGTTTTAAAGGCACCAACGGCATGCCATACTTGAATAACTTCTTGAGAACGTCTAAAACGCACTGTATAAATCAATGGGTGAAAGTCATCAACAAAGATGTAGTCTGCCTTCCCAAGTAAATATGGCAATCTAAACTTGTCGATGATGCCACGTCTATCTGTAATATTCGCTTTAAAAACAGTGTGAATATCATACTTTTTATCTAAATTTTGACGTAACATTTCGTTATAGATGTATTCAAAGTTTCCAGACATCGTTGGTCTAGAGTCTGATGTGAACAACACCGTATTCCCTTTTTTCAAGTGGAAAAATTTCGTCGTATTAAATATCGCTTTAAAAATAAATTGTCTTGTATTAAATGATTGTTTGCGGAAATACTTACGTAATTCTTTATATTTACGAACGATATAAATACTTTTAACTTCCGGAGTCGTTACAACAACATCAAGGACAAATTCATTAACATCGCTAGAAATTTCAGGTGTAACAGTATAAACCGTTTTCTTCGAAATGCCGCCTTTTCTAAATTCTTTTAGGTAAGTCTGCAATAAGAAATTGATTTTACCATTTTGTGTTTCTAATTCGTTGTATTCTTCTTCTTGTTCTGGCTTTAGATTTTGATATGCATCATTAATCACATCTGGGTTTAACTGTGCAATATAATCAAGTTCTTGCTCATTCACTAATAAGTACTTATCTTCAGGTAAGTAATAACCATTATCTAAGATAGCTACATTGAAACGACAAACGAATTGATTCCCATCTATTTTGACATCATTCGCCTTCATTGTACGTGTCTCAGTTAAATTTCTTAATACAAAATTACTATCTTCTAAATCTAGGTTTTCACTATGTCCTTCAACGAATAACTGAACACGTTCCCAATAGATTTTATCTATATATATCTTACTTTTAACCAACGTTAATTCATCCTTTTCTATTTACATAATCCATTTTAATACTGTTTTACCCCAAGATGTAGACAGGTCTGCTTCAAAAGCTTCTGTAAGATCATTAATTGTTGCAATTTCATATTCTTGACCTTTTAACAACGCTAATTTATCTACAATATCTGGGTATTGAATGTATAAGTCTACAACATCTTGGAAATCTTTTGAACCACTTCGACTACTACCAATCAACGTTAGTCCTTTTTCCAATACTAGACGTGTATTAACTTCTACTGGGAACTCACTTACACCTAACAGTGCAATGCTTCCTTCTGGTGAAATATAATCAATCATTTGATTTATTGCTGATTGGCTACCACGCCCACCAACGCACTCAAATGCATGATCAAATGTTAAGCCTTCAGGTATTTTATTAATAAAGAAGACATCATCAACAAATGAGAAGTGACTCAATTTATAATCTGTTTTACCAAAGACATATATTTTAGACTCTGGATATAATTTACGTAATAAAATGGCTGTAATGTAACCTAAGTTACCATCACCCCAAATACCAAATGTATTTTTATTTGAAATAGATTTCTTTTCAAAACGACGAATAGCATGCAAACTTACTGTTACAAGCTCTGTATATGAAATAATACTTAAATCAATATCATCAGGTAGTGGTACAGCTCTATCATGATTTAGCAACACAAAATCTTGCATAAACCCATCATGTCCACTTGATCTGAAGTAGCTCGATTTTAAATAGTTTTCAGCAATGACATCGTCTTTTTCTGTCGGCGTATTCGGTACCATAACTACTTTTGTACCTTTATTAAACACACCTTTACTGTCAAATACGACCTCACCAACACCTTCATGAATTAAAGACATTGGCAATTTCTGAGATAAGACATTCTCATCACGGCTACCAGTATAATATCTTTGATCGGCAGCACAAATTGACATATATAAAGGACGTACAATGACATAGTCACTGTAAATATCTACGTTGTTATACGTAACTTCAAATTGTCTAGGTGCAACTAATTGATATACTTGATTAATCATCGGCAATACCACCTCGAATAATAGCATTCGCTACTTTTAAATCGTAAGGTGTTGTTACTTTAATGTTATATAACTCACCTTTTACAAGTCGAACCGGTTTGTTTGTTTCTACAATAATCTTACAAGCATCAGATAAAATACTCTTTTGCTCATCACTCAACTGTGCATAGCTTTCTTTTAATAAATTAATATTAAACGATTGAGGTGTTTGACCTTGGTACATTTCATTACGCACTGGAATTGCATCAATCGTTTGATTATCTTTAGATGTAACAATCGTATCTATAGCATCAATCACTGTATCTACTGCACCGTACTCTAAAGCAGCTTGAATATTTTCTTTAATAATACGATGCGTTAAAAATGGTCTAACTGCATCATGTGTCACAATGACATCGTCATCGTTAATACCATTTGTTGATTCAATATGTTTAACGATATTCATAATTGTATCGTTACGATCGCTACCACCTTGAATGACTTCAATTCTTTCATCAGAAATTTTGAATTTTCTAAGTGTATCTTTCGTATGCGTCATCCATTGTTGTGGCGTCGCGATAATAATTTTTTCAAAATCATTAATTAAAATAAATTTTTCTAATGTATGGATTAAAATCGGTTTGTTGTCTAAATCTAAAAATTGTTTAGGTAAAGGTACGTTACCCATTCTTGAGCCTATACCTCCAGCTAGAATACCAGCGTATTTCATAAAATACTTCCTCCATTCAACTATATCTATATTTAATTATTTAAATTTCGTTGCATTTTCCAATTGAAAACTCATTTTAAAATCAAAACTCTAAATGTCTGTGTATTACTTAAAATTATACATATTTTGCTTATATTTTAGCATATTTTGTTTAAACCTATATTACATTATATCAGACGTTTTCATACACAAATAATAACATACAAGCAAACATTTCGTTTATTATTTATATCACTTAACTAATTAATTTATAATTTTTTATTGTTTTTAAGTTATCACTTAAAAATCGTTTGGCAAATTCGTTGTGACGCTTGTCCATCTTCTAATGAACAGAATTTTTGATAAAATACCGTTCGTGCTTCAATATACTCATTTGCAGTCTCATCGATTTGTTTTAATGCATCAATGAGTGCTGTTTGATTTTCAACAATTGGACCTGGCAACTCTTTTTTATAATCCATGTAAAAACCTCTAAGCTCATCGCCATATTTATCTAAGTCATATGCATAGAAAATTTGCGGACGCTTTAATACACCGAAGTCGAACATGACAGATGAGTAGTCGGTAACTAACGCATCGCTGATTAAGTATAAATCCGAAATGTCTTCATAATCTGAAACGTCTTTCACAAAATCATCATGTTCATCAATACGTGTCACAACTAAATAATGCATGCGTAATAAAATAACATAATCATCATCCAGCGCTTGACGCAAAGCTTCTATATCAAAGTTAACATTAAATTGATATGAACCTTCTCGAATCGCTTCATCGTCACGCCAAGTTGGCGCGTACATAATCACTTTTTTATCTAATGGAATATTTAATCTTGTCTTAATACCATTAATATATTCAGTATCATTGCGTTTATGTGATAATTTATCATTTCTTGGATAACCTGTTTCCAAAATCTTATCTCGACTAACATGAAATGCATGTTGAAATATCGATGTCGAATATGGATTAGGTGACACTAGATAATCCCACCGTTGGCTTTCTTTTTTAAAGCCATCTTGGTAATTTTGAGTATTCGTTCCTAGCATTTTAACGTTACTAATATCCAAACCAATCTTTTTTAATGGCGTGCCATGCCATGTTTGTAAGTACGTCGTTCGCGGTGATTTATATAACCAATCTGGTGTACGTGTGTTAATCATCCACGCTTTCGCTCTTGGCATCGCTAAAAACCATTTCATTGAAAACTTTGTAACATATGGTACATTGTGCTGTTGGAATATGTGTTCATATCCTTTTTTCACACCCCATATTAATTGGGCATCGCTATGTTCAGTTAAGTATTCATATAATGCTTTGGGGTTGTCGCTGTATTGTTTACCATGAAAGCTTTCAAAATAAATTAGATTCTTGTTTGGCAATTTTGATAGTAATTTAAAAGTCGTATATATACTATGTTCTATCAATTTTTTAATTGTATTTTTAATCATGTCGTACCTCCGACGTGTTTTTGTAATTATATTAATATGTATGAGCAAGCTCATTGTAACCATGCCTATTATAGCATTTCATCATAAAATACATTTAACCATTACACTTGTCGTTAATTATCATACGAAATACATGATTAATGTACCACTTTAACATAACAAAAAATCGTTATCCATTCATAACGTATGTGT
>NZ_JACYHC010000794.1:0-1338 GCF_017152085.1 Staphylococcus sp. EG-SA-2 | reverse complement strand
GCATATTCTTGAACCCAACGGTAGACCGTTGAATGATGAACGTTTACACCACGTTCCCTTAATATTTCAGATATATCACGATAACTCAATGTATATCTTAGATAGTAGCCAACGGCTACAGTGATAACATCCTTGTTAAATTGTTTATATCTGAAATAGTTCATACAGAAGACTCCTTTTTGTTAAAATTATACTATAAATTCAACTTTGCAACAGAACCGTATTATGGAATAGAGATTTTGGTAACATTTATACAGGATCATTATACTTAAGTTTAATTTCGTTATTACAGAACCACACATTCCAACCAGAAGAGAAAGTATGTCTATTTAGTTATGGTTCAGGAGCAGTAGGAGAAATCTTTAGTGGTTCAATCGTTAAAGGATATGACAAAGCATTAGATAAAGAGAAACACTTAAATATGCTAGAATCTAGAGAGCAATTATCAGTCGAAGAATACGAAACATTCTTTAACAGATTTGATAATCAAGAATTTGATTTCGAACGTGAATTGACACAAGATCCATATTCAAAAGTATACTTATACAGTATAGAAGACCATATCAGAACATATAAGATAGAGAAATAAACTAGTGACCGATTGTGCTTGATGAGCTTGGGACATAAATCCTAACTCGAAATAAATAAGCATATCACTAAACTGATTTTTTAAAGTTTACAGTGATATGCTTATTTTTTTATCTTACGATTTTGTACGTGCATGCTTGCCTAGGGGTATGGCTCGAGCCATTAGTCTCTCGCACATACTATTCCCTCAGGCGTCAGCACTTACAAAATCGGTTGTAATTTTCATTTTTATACGCATTCTTACTGAGATTATACTAATAAGAGGAATAGTAAAAGCAATTCTAAGTAAAATTGCAGATAAGAGGTTTGTTAAAAGCAGTTCTAAGTAAAATTACAGATAAGAGGTACGTTAAAAGCAGTTCTAAGTAAAATTGCAGATAAGAGGTTTGTTAAAAGCAGTTCTAAGTAAAATTGCAGATAAGAGGTACGTTAAAAGCAATTCCATGCAAAATTGCTGATAAGGGGTAAGTTAAAAGCAGTTCTCAGTAAAATTGCAGATAAGAGGTACGTTAAAAGCAGTTCTAAGTAAAATTGCAGATAAGAGGTGCGTTAAAAGCAATTCCATGCAAAATTGCTGATAAGGGGTAAGTTAAAAGCAATCCTAAGTAAAATTGCAGATAAGAGGTAAGTTAAAAGCAATCCTAAGTAAAATTGCAGATAAGGGGTACAGAAAAACTAGACTTGATTACAAAATGGAGCTTGGGACATAAATGATTTTTTAAAAATGAGATGAGACGTAGATTAACTCCA
>NZ_JACYHC010000793.1:0-1340 GCF_017152085.1 Staphylococcus sp. EG-SA-2 | reverse complement strand
AATCAGAAATGAACGATGATGATGAATTAGAAGTAGGTGAAGAATATAGTTTCTTCATTTATCCAAACCGTTCAGGTGAATTATTTGCAACTCAAAATATGCCTGATATTACGAAAGATAAATATGACTTTGCTAAAGTACTTAAAACGGATCGCGATGGGGCACGTATAGATGTTGGATTACCCCGTGAAGTGTTAGTACCATGGGAAGATTTACCAAAAGTGAAATCACTATGGCCACAACCTGGTGATCATTTGCTAGTCACATTACGAATTGACCGTGAGAATCATATGTATGGAAGATTAGCGAGTGAATCTGTTGTAGAAAATATGTTTACACCTGTACACGACGATAATTTAAAAAACGAAGTCATTGAAGCCAAACCTTACCGCGTATTACGAATTGGTAGCTTTTTATTAAGCGAATCAGGTTACAAAATTTTCGTACATGAATCAGAACGTAAAGCTGAACCAAGATTAGGTGAATCTGTTCAAGTTAGAATTATCGGGCATAATGATAAAGGTGAGTTAAATGGTTCATTTTTACCACTTGCACATGAACGTTTAGACGATGACGGCCAAGTCATCTTTGATTTACTAGTTGAATATGATGGTGAATTACCATTCTGGGACAAATCAAGCCCTGAAGCGATTAAAGAAGTATTCAATATGAGTAAAGGTTCATTCAAACGTGCAATCGGTCACTTATATAAACAGAAGATTATTAATATAGAAACAGGTAAAATCACTTTAACTAAAAAAGGTTGGAGTCGAATGGACTCAAAAGAATAATCATTTTTACACGTGTCGTAGGATGCGTGTTTTTTTATTCAATATTAAATCGGACAGATGAAGTAGTTTTTTAAACATTCCTTTCAAAGTAAAAAATTAAATAATTCAAACGAATAGGCTGGGACATTAAGTTCTTAGGCAATGTAAAAAAGCTGATTTCTATTAATTATTTGATGGAAATTAGCTTTTTTGATATGTATTTTATAATGTACAGCTCGTTGAGCTGCTATTTTCCTTATATTAAGTGCCATTAATACAAAACCTAGCTCTCGTTTAACTTTATTTATTCCTCGAACTGACATTCGAGTGAAACCCAAAATAACCTTCATAAATCCAAAAACAGGCTCTACATAAATTTTTCTATGACTATAGATTTTTTTCGTTTCTGGTTCAGAAAGCTTTTGATTAATTTGGGCTTTAATGTATTTCAAAGTAAAATTACATGTTAATACGTAGTATTAATGGCGAGACTCCTGAGGGAGCAGTGCCAGTCGAAGACAGGGGCCCCAACACAGAAGCTGACATATAGTCAGCTTACAACAATGTGCC
>NZ_JACYHC010000792.1:0-1355 GCF_017152085.1 Staphylococcus sp. EG-SA-2 | reverse complement strand
CATAACATCGCTGCTTTTAATGGTTCAAATCCAAGTTGAATTAATAATACTGCACAAATCGCAATTGGCACACCAAATCCTGCTGCACCTTCTAAAAATGCGTTGAAACAAAATCCAATTAATAATAGTTGGATTCTTTGGTCCTCTGAAATACTTGCAATACTATCTTGAATAATAGAAAATTGTCCTGTTTTAATAGAAACTTTATATAACCAAACTGCCATTAAAACGATATATCCTATTGGGAAAATACCGGCAACAACGCCTTCTGTAATCGCACCTGCTGATACACGCGCTGGTAATTCAAATACAAATAAAGCCACAATCAATGTAACAACCAAAGTTGTCAATGCTGCATAAATGCCTTTCATTTTAAAAACGGTTAAGCATAATAAAAATAAAATAATAGGTACTGCTGCAACTAAGGCTGATAATCCAACATTATCGAATGGATTTACAGTAAGTAGTGTCATAATGACTCCCTCTCTTTATATAAAATATTTATCATCCTGATTAATCTACAACCTATTTCAACTTATATTTTGCGATGATCACATATTTAAAATGTAACACTCCTATATGTGACAGGCAATCGAATTTTTACAAAAAGTTCACAAAATATACACAATATTTAACTATAATAAATAATATATCATTTTAATTATAAATACTAGATATTATTTATAATAATATCAGGAATCCGCTTCAAAAATGCATCATGACAGTTTATATTTTTATTGAGAATCTCTCATTTTGTGAATTGTAGGAAGTAAACAAAATATGACAAGCGTTAAACCAATGATAATGATAAATATCATATTAAACCATAGTAAATTTAATTGATGATGGTGTTGTATTTGCCAAATTTCTAATACTGTGAAGATAGACATATAGCTCATAATCTCTAAATTTAACGTACTTAAAAATAATTTAATCGCTCGAATTTCACGTGGTGTATGATTATAATGTGACCATTTGGCAAATCGTTCATAGTATCTACCTGCAATGAAAAATATAAGCCAAATCACTATAAATGCGCTATTTATCAAAAGCAGTACCCATTTATCAGCAAAGTTATCAGCATCCCCTGCTAAATTATAGTGAATAGGTACTTTGGTTGGTAATTTTGAATAGGTCACTACTGTATAGCACATCATAGCTAAGTAAATAAGTAGACTTAATATTGTAAAAGACCTGATTTTAGACATTCTATCGCCTCTTTCTTTACATTTTATGTATAACACTCTGCCTATTTTACCTTTTAATTACATTACCCCAAACGATTAAACAATATGTAATGATACTATAATTGCGTCAGGAGTATCCGCTTGTTAAATGTGCATAGCTTATATTTA
>NZ_JACYHC010000791.1:0-1358 GCF_017152085.1 Staphylococcus sp. EG-SA-2 | reverse complement strand
TGTGCAATGTCGTCACATACAAGTTGAACTTCAAATCTTTTCTATGACTGACATGCAGGGCAACGTGATGGATAAATACTTTGAATGCATCGATATAATCTCGTGAGTCATACTGATTCAAATGCATGGTTAGACTAAAGTTATGATCTAATAAAAAGTCTAAACACAAATCGATATCATAAAATATATTCGAAATCTCTGCATCATACGTGAATGGCGCATTGAGCTTTTTCATAATATATGGCATCACATCATATGCTAATACTTCATTGACTTGAAAATCATGATGACATGTAAGCAACTGTGATTGATACTGTGTATTGAGCAAATTCCTCAAATAGCCCACTTGAATAATATGATTAAATTGATTTAGTTGTTGATTAGTTGGTTTAAAGGCAATCTCTTTATAGTTCATCTTTTCAATATCTTCAATGAAATGATTCATTTCTTCAATGTAGTCATTTAAAAGTAATATCAATTCACGGTCGTGATAATTATGTTGTGCCGATTGTTGATTTTCAGTGATTGCTGGACGATCACCTCGATATTGTTTAGGCGTTTGATGCGTAAAGTGTTTAAATGTTCTCGCAAAGCTCGCTGCACTTGAAAAGCCATTTTGCAATGCAATATCAGTAATCGTTTCATCTGTGTATGTTAAATCGAGTTTCGCATGCTCAATTCGCGTCGTATTTAAGAAATGTTGGAATCCTACACCTAGCGATTCTGTAAACTTTTTAGACAGATGGCTCTCTGACCACCCAACGTATTCGCTTAATTCTGAAAGGCTTAAATCTTCATGAAAATGTAACTCGATATAGTCGCATACTTGATTCACTTTATCATCATTTAAGATACTTTGGTTCGAATGATATGTACGCGGGACATAATGAATCATATGCATAAGCAACTGAATCACAAGTTGTTGCTCAGTCAATTTAGACAACTCATTATGTCGAATGTGTGTTGAAACCAGTCTTGCCATTATATTTCTCAGTTGATGTATATTCTTGGTTGTGGTCGCATCTGTTAAGTGAAAATATAGACAATGCGCATCATCAAACTTGTCTGCCAAATATTTCATTTGGAATTGGATATAACATATGATGCCATCTTGTTGAAGTTGAAATCGATACAAGTCACGGTGGTTAATGATGAAAATGTCGCCACTGTTGCATTGCGTCATGTTATTTTCATCATAAATATGTGCCTCACCTTTAATAACAAAACCAATCATTAAACCATTGAGCCTTTTGAAATCTGGCATGCTTTCAGTTTCTACTCGAATTAAATAATCACGTTGCATACTATCCCTCAATTCAGTAATATGAATACGTTTATTTTACATTATTTTACAGCAA
>NZ_JACYHC010000790.1:0-1358 GCF_017152085.1 Staphylococcus sp. EG-SA-2 | reverse complement strand
CTGCATTTACATTTCGTTTTAAAGGAATCACTAAACGCAGTCTTGGACTTATCTCTCTATGCTTATGTGTTGAATATAAACAATATGCAAAATCATAAAACATAGATAATATGTCAGTCATATCTTGAGCAGCATAATCGATATCAAGTGTTAGCATTGAACGATTCATGACTTGACCAGCACGTCGTTTGCCTTCTTTTAAATATCCACCGACAAATCCGCCAACATCTTTTATATCTGCTTGTTCAGACTTAGACATTTTATTGTACTCAGTTAAATCTTCTTTAGTTCTAACTGTTTGTGCTAGCTTCTGCATAAAGTCAGACCAAGCCATATTGTGATTAGTCCAATATGTGGATAAACGACTAGCAGCATAAGAATATGAGACATCACGATCATATTTAATTGTTTCTATTTGAGTGACTTTGTCTAACATATTCGGCTCCTTTCTTGTATAATTAATTTAATAAAATTAAAGAGGTGACAAATTTTGAAAACTTTACGCGAAATCATTTATGATAAATACGAAAATGAAAACTTGAGAACTTTAATTTTATTGCACTCAGGAAAAGCCTTTCCCGTAACTAATATAATCTCAGAAAATTCAACCTTCTTAATTATCAAGACTTCAAAGACAATTTCACATAAATTAGTTTTAATTTACAAAAACGAAATAAAAAATATCCGCTTCTTTTAATCCTGGAGAGGGCTTTAGCCCCCTCTTTAGCTTTTGAATCTTTTTCTAATTCGTTCAACTTCATTTTCATAATCTTCTAAACCTTCAACACCATTATTTTTTACTAACTGCTTGAAAAGATAAGAATTCATATACTCCAATGCTTCTATGGTTTTCATCTTATGAGAAATGCTACTTAACAAGATCAATAAAAATATAGCTAAAACGATTGAAATGACAATCCACATATTTACAACACCTCCAGTGCTATTGCTAAACACATTAATATAATTAATTCAAAAATGATAATAGCTATTACCATGAAACTTCAGCTCTGATTTTTTCGTAATCACTCGGCGCCTCTACATCATCATTAGCCGTCATCATAATATACACTTGCTCAGTTACATACTTACCTAACTCATACATTGCTAGTAAGAATAATAGTCTTAGTATTTGTTTAATCATTGTTTATCTACCTTCTTTACTTCGTATAAGACCGGATATAAATTTAAAAAGTGTATTCTATAACCGATTGTTTTAACTTCTACCTTATCGCCTACTTTTAACCTAGCTTGTATGTCTGCGCTATCAAATTTCTTTTTGAATAATAAGTCGGAGTTTTCAATGACTTGTTTGTTGTCTAATACAATATAGAACTTGTCTTCTTTATCTTGTCTCT
>NZ_JACYHC010000789.1:0-1361 GCF_017152085.1 Staphylococcus sp. EG-SA-2 | reverse complement strand
CAAACTTAGCAACTGCGAAGCAACAAGCTAAAGATGCATTACGTCAAATGACACATTTATCTGATGCACAAAAACAAAGTATTACTGGTCAAATTGATAGCGCGACACAAGTAACTGGTGTACAAAGTGTGAAAGACAATGCAACAAATCTTGACAATGCAATGAATCAACTTCGAAATAGTATTGCGAATAAAGATGAAGTAAAAGCGAGTCAACCATATGTTGATGCAGATACAGATAAACAAAATGCATACAATACAGCAGTTACAAGTGCTGAAAATATCATTAATGCAACGAGTCAGCCAACACTTGATCCATCTGCAGTAACACAAGCAGCTAATCAAGTGAACACTAACAAAACTGCGCTTAATGGTGCGCAAAACTTAGCAAATAAAAAGCAAGAAACAACTGCTAACATCAACCGATTAAGTCATTTAAACAATGCTCAAAAGCAAGATTTAAATACACAAGTGACAAATGCACCAAATATTAGCACAGTAAATCAAGTGAAAACTAAAGCTGAACAATTAGATCAAGCAATGGAACGTTTAATCAACGGAATCCAAGACAAAGATCAAGTGAAACAAAGTGTTAACTTTACAGATGCAGATCCAGAAAAACAAACAGCATACAACAATGCGGTAACTGCTGCTGAAAATATTATTAATCAAGCAAATGGTACAAATGCGAACCAATCACAAGTTGAAGCAGCACTTTCAACTGTAACAACTACTAAACAAGCGTTGAATGGTGATAGAAAAGTAACAGATGCTAAAAACAATGCAAACCAAACATTATCTACGTTAGATAACTTAAACAATGCACAAAAAGGTGCTGTTACTGGAAACATCAATCAAGCGCACACTGTAGCTGAAGTAACGCAAGCCATTCAAACCGCTCAGGAACTGAATACAGCGATGGGTAACTTGAAAAATAGCTTGAATGATAAAGACACTACACTTGGCAGTCAAAACTTTGCAGATGCAGATCCAGAGAAGAAAAATGCATACAATGAAGCGGTTCGTAATGCTGAAAATATTTTAAATAAATCTACAGGTACGAACGTGCCTAAAGATCAAGTTGAAGCAGCTATGAATCAAGTGAATACTACAAAAGCAGCGCTTAATGGTACTCAAAACCTTGAAAAAGCGAAACAACACGCAAATACAGCAATTGACGGTTTAAGCCATTTAACAAATGCACAAAAAGAGGCATTAAAACAATTGGTACAACAATCGACTACTGTTGCAGAAGCACAAGGTAATGAACAAAAAGCAAACAATGTTGATGCAGCAATGGACAAATTACGTCAAAGTATTGCAGATAATGCGACAACAAAACAAAACCAAAATTATACTGAT
>NZ_JACYHC010000788.1:0-1363 GCF_017152085.1 Staphylococcus sp. EG-SA-2 | reverse complement strand
TAAAAGCCATTGAACAAGCTATAGAAGCTGCTAAAGAAGAAGGAAAAGTTAGTAAGTTTGGAGGCAAAGTTCCTGCAAATCTGAAACTTCCATTACGTGATGGAGATACTGAAAGAGAAGATGATGTCAATTATCAAGACGCTTATTTTATTAACGCATCAAGCAAACAAGCACCTGGTATTATTGACCAAAACAAAATTAGATTAACGGATTCTGGAACTGTTGTAAGTGGTGATTATATTAGAGCTTCAATTAATCTATTTCCTTTCAACACAAATGGTAATAAGGGTATCGCAGTTGGATTGAACAACATTCAACTTGTAGAAAAAGGCGAACCTCTTGGCGGTGCAAGTGCAGCAGAAGATGATTTCGATGAATTAGACACTGATGATGAGGATTTCTTATAAGTCAATAGGTGGGGTTTTAGCCCCACTTTAATTTTAAAGAAATTGAGGTGTCAAGAATTTGAGATTTATGAATACAGATATTGAAACATATAGCAGTAATGATATTTCGAAATGTGGTGCCTATAAATACACAGAAGCTGAAGATTTCGAAATTTTAATTATAGCTTATTCAATAGATGGTGGAGCGATTAGTGCGATTGACATGACTAAAGTAGATAATGAGCCTTTCCACGCTGATTTTGAGACGTTTAAAATTGCTCTTTTTGATCCTGCTGTAAAAAAGTATGCATTCAATGCTAATTTCGAAAGAACTTGTCTTGCTAAACATTTTAATAAACAGATGCCACCTGAAGAATGGATTTGCACAATGGTTAATTCAATGCGTATTGGCTTACCTGCTTCGCTTGATAAAGTTGGAGAAGTTTTAAGACTACAAAACCAAAAAGATAAAGCAGGTAAAAATTTAATTCGTTATTTCTCTATACCTTGTAAACCAACAAAAGTTAATGGAGGAAGAACAAGAAACTTGCCTGAACATGATCTTGAAAAATGGCAACAATTTATAGATTACTGTATTCGAGATGTAGAAGTAGAAATGACGATTGCTCATAAAATTAAAGACTTTCCAGTAACTGCAATTGAACAAGCATATTGGGTTTTTGACCAACATATAAACGACAGAGGTATTAAGCTTTCTAAATCATTGATGTTAGGAGCTAATGTGCTCGATAAGCAGAGTAAAGAAGAATTGCTTAATCAAGCTAAACATATAACAGGTTTAGAAAATCCTAATAGTCCTACACAATTATTGGCTTGGTTAAAGGATGACCAAGGATTAGATATACCTAATTTACAAAAGAAAACGGTTCAGGAGTACTTAAAAGAAGCAACAGGAAAAGCTAAAAAAATGCTAGAAATTAGATTGCAAATGTCTAAAACCAGTGTGAAAAAATACA
>NZ_JACYHC010000787.1:0-1364 GCF_017152085.1 Staphylococcus sp. EG-SA-2 | reverse complement strand
TAAAAGCCATTGAACAAGCTATAGAAGCTGCTAAAGAAGAAGGAAAAGTTAGTAAGTTTGGAGGCAAAGTTCCTGCAAATCTGAAACTTCCATTACGTGATGGAGATACTGAAAGAGAAGATGATGTGAATTATCAAGACGCTTATTTTATTAACGCATCAAGCAAACAAGCACCTGGTATTATTGACCAAAACAAAATTAGATTAACGGATTCTGGAACTATTGTAAGTGGTGACTATATTAGAGCTTCAATCAATTTATTTCCATTCAACACAAATGGTAATAAGGGTATCGCAGTTGGATTGAACAACATTCAACTTGTAGAAAAAGGCGAACCTCTTGGCGGTGCAAGTGCAGCAGAAGATGATTTTGATGAATTAGACACTGATGATGAGGATTTCTTATAAGTCAATAGGTGGGGTTTTTAGCCCCACTTTAATTTTAAAGAAATTGAGGTGTCAAGAATTTGAAATTTATGAATATAGATATTGAAACATACAGCAGTAACGATATTTCGAAATGTGGTGCCTATAAATACACAGAAGCTGAAGATTTCGAAATTTTAATTATAGCTTATTCGATAGATGGTGGAGCGATTAGTGCGATTGACATGACTAAAGTAGATAATGAGCCTTTCCACGCTGATTATGAGACGTTTAAAATTGCTCTATTTGACCCTGCTGTAAAAAAGTATGCATTCAATGCTAATTTCGAAAGAACTTGTCTTGCTAAACATTTTAATAAACAGATGCCACCTGAAGAATGGATTTGCACAATGGTTAATTCAATGCGTATTGGCTTACCTGCTTCGCTTGATAAAGTTGGAGAAGTTTTAAGACTACAAAGCCAAAAAGATAAAGCAGGTAAAAATTTAATTCGTTATTTCTCTATACCTTGTAAACCAACAAAAGTTAATGGAGGAAGAACAAGAAACCTACCTGAACATGATCTTGAAAAATGGCAACAATTTATAGATTACTGTATTCGAGATGTAGAAGTAGAAATGGCGATTGCTAATAAAATTAAAGACTTTCCAGTAACTGCAATTGAACAAACATATTGGGTTTTTGACCAACATATAAACGACAGAGGTATTAAGCTTTCTAAATCATTGATGTTAGGAGCTAATGTGCTCGATAAGCAGAGTAAAGAAGAATTGCTTAAACAAGCTAAACATATAACAGGTTTAGAAAATCCTAATAGTCCTACACAGTTATTGGCTTGGTTAAAGGATGAACAAGGATTAGATATACCTAATTTACAAAAGAAAACGGTTCAGGAGTACTTAAAAGAAGCAACAGGAAAAGCTAAAAAAATGCTAGAAATTAGATTGCAAATGTCTAAAACCAGTGTGAAAAAATACA
>NZ_JACYHC010000786.1:0-1375 GCF_017152085.1 Staphylococcus sp. EG-SA-2 | reverse complement strand
GGAACGTGGGTCAATCTATTATTTAAATCTTTATCGCTCAGCATGATTATCGTTTTCATGTTCTACTATATTCGTTTTGTTATTGAGAAAAAGCGTTAAATCAAAGCTATGGGGATAGTATTTGAAATGAAAAAAGGGACGATGTAAATTGTCCCTAAGAGGTTTATAGTTTTATATGTTAGCATGTTATGTTAAGTGAATTAACATGGTTGTCTTGTTTATATTATGTGATTTAAACACTACTAGTCTTTTAAATCTAATTCATAAAAAGCTAAATCTAACCAGTAATCAAATTTATAGCCTACATTGGTCAGTGTGCCGGCATGCTTGAAATTGAATTTTTGATGTAATTTAATACTCGCTTCATTAGAAGCATCAATACCAGCAACAAGTGTACGATAACCTTTAGCTTTTGCCTCTACAATTAAACGCTGTAATAATTGACTAGCGATACCTTTTCCTCTAGCTGAAGCATCGACATAAATAGAATGCTCGATAGTATATTGATATGCTGGCCAAGGTCTAAACGAACCGAACGTCGCAAACCCTAATACACTTCCATTTTCCTCAAATACAAAGATAGGCTCATGATTACGTTGTTTCGTTTCAAACCATGCGATACGTTCGTCTATGGTTTGCGGTTTATAAGTATAAACAGCTGTTGTATTAATAATGGCATCGTTGTATATCGCTAATATAGCGTTTAAATCTTCTTTTTTAGCACATCGAATCATAATAATTCCCCCTTAGTAATTATTAAAAACGTTTCGTTATTTGAATGCAAATATGTGTAATGAAATCTAACGTGACAATATATGTGCAAATTTTATAATATAAAATGAATTGCTATGAGTCATTTTATAATTAATGGTATACTATATGAAATGTTAATAGGCATTGTGAAATGTATAAAAGGAGCCTTAACGTATGAAAAAATGGACAAATCGATTAATGACAATCGCTGGTGTAGTACTTATCCTAGTGGCAGCATATTTGTTTGCTAAACCACATATCGATAATTATCTTCACGATAAAGATAAAGATGAAAAGATTGAACAATATGATAAAAATGTAAAAGAACAGGCGAGTAAAGACAATAAGCAGCAAGCTAAACCTCAAATTCCGAAAGATAAATCAAAAGTGGCAGGCTATATTGAAATTCCAGATGCTGATATTAAAGAACCAGTATATCCAGGACCAGCAACACCTGAACAATTAAATAGAGGTGTAAGCTTTGCAGAAGAAAATGAATCACTAGATGATCAAAATATTTCAATTGCAGGACACACTTTCATTGACCGTCCGAACTATCAATTTACAAATCTTAAAGCAGCCAAAAAAGGTAGTATGGTGTACTTTAAAGTTGGTAATGAAA
>NZ_JACYHC010000785.1:0-1376 GCF_017152085.1 Staphylococcus sp. EG-SA-2 | reverse complement strand
GCTCAGCTTGATCATACACATGTTTATTACGAATGGTTAGAACAGTTAACCGAAGCGATTGAAAGCGGTGAAATTTTCAAATATTTCCCAATTCCAGAACAGCCTTCTGATTCTGAAAATTAAAATTGACTCAAACAACGACAATGATGATTATGCATGATGAAAACAATGCAATAGGTCCACGAAATAAACGGTAATTTCTATCTCAATAAATAGAAATTACCGTTTTTGTTTTATATGACAATCAATCATGGAGGTATTTTCTAGAGCTTTCTTAGATTCGTTACATTGCTTCGCCAATTTATTTCAATTAGCTATTCTCGCCCTCACGTACTCTATCAATAATATTTTGTATTTGTTCACGTTTTTCATATTCATTTTCTACAAAATAAACTAACGGTTCATCTTTGATAGTAACCCAAGGTACAAGTACATCAAAATCTAATTCTTTAACCATCTCTAAACTTTGAATAGATTTTTCTCTATCACTTGAACCTAATATAACTGTACGCCATCTCTTCCCTTCAAAACATATAAAATCTCCAGTAAATAAGTAACGGTGATGACCATCATCCCATAAAAATAGTGTCGTCCCTGGTGTATGTCCAGGCGCGGGAATAACTTCTAAATCCTTATCCAACATTACACGATTACTAAATTGTTTTTGAACAGAAATCTTATGTTTCAGTGCAGCCACATCATTTTCATGTATAAAGTAAGGGGCTTCAACTTGATTAGAACCTCCTATAGATTCATGATCATGATTCATCAATACTTTTGAAACACCACCTAATGATGCAATGTCTTGTTGGGAGTCACCTAAGTGTCCGGAATGATAGATAACAATATTACCTGTTTCACGTTTTAAAATAAAAGATTTAAATAGAAATCGATTATCAAAAGGCAGTTCCGAAGTAGGTGTCGCATATAAGTTTTTTGTGATGGATTCTAAACTGTCATGTAATTTGGACTGTTTATTTTTAAATTGATTAGTCATTTTATTTCATCCTTCGATTAATTTGAATTGTACATACGCAGTACCCTTTATTTAATAATCAATGAGAGTCTTTCAAACTTCGATTTAGAATATGCTTCATACAATAAATAAGTACTTGGAGCACTAAAAAATTAAATCTTTTAGTACAACATTAATGAAAACCTAAAAGTTCATCCTACAATGCTACTAAAAAAAGGGGAATGGAACAGAAATGATATTTTCACAAAATTCATTTCGTCGTCCCAGACCCGCTTTGAATTATAAATTATCGTCTTGTTCTTCTTCTGATACTTGAACGATTCGCAATGAACGACGTTCAACTTCTTTTAATTTTTCAGCACGCGTTTCAAGTTTAATTCTATCGCGCCCTAAAATGATT
>NZ_JACYHC010000784.1:0-12925 GCF_017152085.1 Staphylococcus sp. EG-SA-2 | reverse complement strand
ATGAATAAGAAACAGAGATACAAGCGCTCAGATATATAAATGATTATCTACTTGATGAAGTAGTTAAAACTAAAGGATACAACGGGTTAAAAGAATACAGGATTGAATTAAAGCGAATGAATAACGATATTAAAAAGTAATTTATATTATCGGAGGTATTGCATGTATAACAGGAAAGAAATACGTGAAATGATAGATAACTACAAGTGGATGAAAAATATAATAGACAGTAAAGTCTACGATAACGAAAGTACATCAATTGCACAATACGGTTATCAATCTGCGATGCCAAAAGCTAAAGGCACGACTAGCAATAAAGTGTTAGTGAAAGTTATAAACAAAAACAAAGCGCTTAGAAAGTACGATTACTTGATTAATAAGATAGCGTTCATTGATGAATACGAAGAATACATCACGAATGAAAAAGATTATCATATTTTACAAATGTTAAAACAACGAGAAAGCCATAATAGGATTATGAGTATTCTTGATATAGGCAGAGACAATTTTTATTCTAGAGTAAAAGATATAGTAAATATACTTTATAACTTGCAACAAGAAACCGACACATCGTACACATCGGACAGTTCGGACACATCGTACAAATCGTACAAATCGTACACATCGGACTAATTTTGATGCTACATATTGTTTTTTATTATAATTGCTATGTAGCAAAACATTTATATTTATTTTGAACTCTCACATTAAGTGAGGGTTTTTATTTTTATAAACAAGAGGTGGAGAATGGAGATATCAAAGTACCAAGAGATAGCTACACGTACACACAATGATGAATTGAATTTAAATGAATCTATTACTTGTTACGGCTTAGGTTTAACTCAATCTACAGGCAATGTTACAGATCTAATTAAACAGCATATGTTTTGTAATGTACCGATAGATAAAGGAATTATGATAAATGAACTTAGCGAAGCATTGTGGAATATAGCTAATCTTACTAACGTGTTAGGTATTAACTTGGATGAGATAGCTGGTCATAGTGTTAACACTATCTTGATGAATAAACCTAATCAGACTATCAATTTAGACAATGGTATAAAACAAGGAGACAAAGTATTGTTTCAAGGTAGTAAATATCTTGTTGATGGATCGATAGGAAACTTATTGTTAATTAGCAATGATAAAGATGATAGACAAGTAACTGTGCAAGATGTTAAGAAAGTCGACAAGGAGTGATGTGCATTGTCTATTATGAAGCGATGTGGTCATCCAACATGTAATGTATTGATTAATCATAATGAAAGTTATTGTGATAAACACAAGCAATATGCAAATGAAAATTACAATGATTTGAGACGTCGAAACGATCCAGAGTATTTAAGATTTTATAAATCGAAAACGTGGCAAAACATGCGTCGAATTGTATTGTTAGAACATGATTTTATTTGTGTTTCTTGTGGCAATCAAGCGACTATGGTTGACCATATTGTACCAACAAAAATTGATTGGGCAAGAAGATTAGACAAAAGTAATTTACAGCCTTTGTGTGATGCTTGCCATAACCAAAAGACAAAAGAAGATTTGAAGAAATATTAAAAAAGATAAAAATAGGAAGTCCCCCAAAGATGAAACGGGCGTCAATGAAAGGTTCTGGAGAACGGAGCAGAGTTTTCTTCTCAAAAAATTCCCTTTATTTAAGTTTTTTTAGTAGGAGGTGCTAATTTATGGCGGGTAGACCTAAGAAGCTTTTGTCAAATTCGAACAAGAATTATACAAAAGAAGAAATTATTGAAAAAGAGCGTCAAGAAGCTCAATTAAATAAATTTTCTAAAATCGATACTGAACCACCGCACTTTTTAGATGAAATAGCGAAACAAGAATACTTAAGAATATTACCGCACATGCAAGAATTGCCAATTTCCAACTTAGATAAAGCACAATTAGCACAATATTGTAGTTTTTATAGTGACTTTGTTAAAGCAAGTTTGATTTTAGAGCGCGAAGACTTGATTTTAGAAGACGACAAAGGAAATCAAAAGGTTAATCCGGCGTTCAACATAAAGGAAAAAGCGGGTATTCGATTGCAACAAACAGCTAATACTTTAGGATTAACTATTGATAGCCGATTGCGTATTATGGTTCCTGATGAAAAAGAAGATGATGATCCATATATGGAATTTGTGAGTGATTAGTAATGACTGATTATGTTACTAAATACGCAAAAAAGGTAGTTTCAGGAGAAATTTTGGCAAGTTTGAAGAATATTCAAGTATGCAAACGTCACCTATCTTTTATGGAGAACCCGCCGAATGGTTGCCATTGGGATAATCATTTGTCTAACAAAGCAATTAAATTTGTGGAAATGCTTCCAGACCCTAAAACAAACCAGCCCATGCCTCTTATGGAGTTTCAGAAATTCATTGTTGGGAGCTTATACGGCTGGCGTAGAGGTCAATACAGAATGTTTACTAAAGCTTATATAAGTATGGCTAGAAAGCAAGGTAAGTCTCTAATCGTATCGGGAATGTCCGTTAACGAACTGTTGTTTGGACAATACCCTAAATTTAATAGACAAATTTATGTAGCTTCATCTACTTATAAGCAAGCGCAAACAATATTCAAGATGGCAAGCCAACAAGTAAACCTAATGCGAAGTAAAAGCAAGTTTATCCGTGAAAAAACAGACGTAAGAAAGACAGACATTGAAGATGTATTAAGTAGTTCAGTGTTTGCACCTCTTTCCAATAACCCAGATGCGGTTGATGGTAAAGATCCTACAGTTGCTATTTTGGACGAATTGGCAAGTATGCCTGATGATGAGATGTACTCAAGGTTTAAAACAGGTATGACATTACAAAAAAATCCTTTAACCCTACTTGTTTCAACGGCCGGAGACAATTTAAATAGTCAAATGTACCAAGAGTATAAGTATATTAAACGTATTTTAAATGAAGAAGTAAGAGCTGATAATTACTTTGTATATTGTGCTGAAATGGATTCACAAGAAGAAGTTCAAGATGAAACAAAGTGGATTAAAGCAATGCCGCTTTTAGAATCAAAAGAACATAGAAAAACTATACTTCAAAATGTAAAAGCTGATATACAAGACGAATTAGAAAAAGGGACATCGTATCATAAGATTTTGATTAAAAACTTCAATTTATGGCAAGCGCAAAGAGAAGATAGCTTGCTAGATATTTCAGATTGGGAACAAGTAATAACGCCTATGCCTAATATCAATGGTAAAGATGTGTATATAGGTGTCGACTTATCGAGATTGGATGACTTAACATCTGTAGGGTTTATTTTCCCTAACGACGATAAAAAAGTGTTTTTACATAGTCATTCTTTCATTGGATTAAGAACAAACTTAGAACAAAAATCTAAGAGAGACAAAATAAATTATGAATTAGCGATTGAACGTGGAGAAGCTGAGACTACACAATCAGATAGCGGCATGATTGATTATAAACAAGTTATCGATTTTATAGTGAAATTTATAACGACGCATGACCTGAATGTACAGGCTGTTTGCTATGACCCTTGGAATGCGCAAAGTTTTATAACAACAATCGAATCAATGGCTTTAGATTGGCCACTCATTGAAGTGGGACAAAGTTTTAAGGCGTTATCACAATCTATTAAAGAATTTAGAATGTGGGTTGCAGATGAAAGAATACAGCATAACGATAATATGTTACTTACAACATCAGTTAATAATGCCGTTTTGATTCGTGACGGAGAAGACAATGTGAAAATAAATAAAAAAATGAATCGTCAAAAAATAGATCCGATTATTTCGATTATCACAGCTTTCACTGAAGCTAGAATGCACGAATTCCAAGAAAATTGGACGGAGAAATATGAAAGCGAAGAATTCGGATTTTAAAGGTGGTGACAAAATGGACTTGAATAAAATAAATGTCTTTTTTAATTTCTTGGTTGCTAATTTGGTTAGCATCCTTTTTTTATTAGGTTTGTTTGTGGTTAATGTTTCTATGTATAAAGCATTCGGTCAAAATATAGGACTTTTATGCATTGGTATAACACTGATTGTTATTTCGTTGATTTTAAATCATGAAAGCAATCAAGAAAGGAGTTAGTAGTTGTGGGGATTTTTTATAAAAATGAAAAACGAGACTTGCAATACAACGAAGATGATTTGCAAATGATGGTTCAAACTTTGCCAGGTTTTCAAGGAACAAAATTACGACAATATAAAGATATAGAAGCAATTAGGCATAGCGACATCTTTACTGCAGTTATGATGATTGCTTCTGATTTGGCGCGCATGCCAATTAGGGTGACAGTGAACGGCCAAATTAATTATAGTGACAGGATTGTTAATTTGTTAAATACACGTCCTAACCCAATGTATAACGGCTATATATTCAAATTAGTAGTGTTTGTTAGTGCCTTACTAACATCGCACGGCTATATTGAAATTACACGTGATAAAACAGGAGAACCTATGAATTTAACGTTCAGAAAGACATCCGAAATAGAATTGAAATCAGACGCAAGAGGTCGACTGTATTATTTTCATCAAAGGATAGACAGTAACGGAAATAATATAGAACGTAATGTTAAGTTTGAGGATATGCTAGACATCAAATTTTATTCGTTGGATGGTATAAATGGTTTGTCACTGTTAGACACATTAAGTCGCACGATAGAATCAGATAACAATGGAAAAGATTTCCTTAATAATTTCTTGCGAAATGGCACACATGCTGGTGGTATTTTGAAAATGAAAGGTGTATTAGATAATAAAAAAGCAAGAGACCGTGCCAGAGAAGAATTTCACAAAAGTTTTAGTGGAACTAAACAAGCTGGGAAAGTTGTCGTACTCGATGAATCAATGACGTTTGATCAATTAGAAGTTGATACAGAAGTTTTAAAGCTTATCAGAGAAAACAAATCATCAACAAGAGAAATAGCAGGTGTATTTGGTATTCCATTGCATAAGTTCGGCATAGAAACAGCGAACATGAGTATCACGGATGCTAATTTAGATTACTTATCAACTTTAAAACCTTATATTACATGCGTTTGTGCAGAATTGAATTTTAAGTTTAATGATGAATATGTGAATCGTGAATTTAAATTTGATACCACTGAAATACGAGTTGTTGATGAAAAAACACAAGCTGAAATTGACAAAATTAACATTGATTCTGGAAAGATGAATATCGATGAAATTAGACAACGTGATGGATTAGCGCCAATACCAGGCGGTAATGGTAGCATTCACAGAGTCGATTTAAACCATGTAAATATTGAACTTGTAGATGAGTATCAGATGAATAAATCGAGAGCTACTGATAAAAAATTGAAAGGTGGTGAGGAAAATGAGTAAGGAAACGAGAGTTGGCAACATTATTGAGGTACGCTCAAATGATAACAACGAAATGGTCATAGAGGGGTATGCGTTAAAGTTTGACACTTGGTCTGAAAATCTTGGTGGATTCAAAGAAACGATTTCACGTCGCGCTTTAGAAAACACTGATTTATCTGATGTACGTTGTTTAGTAGATCATATCCCATCGCAAATAATTGGTAGGACAAAATCGGGTACTTTGGAGCTCGAAACTGATGATGTTGGACTTAAATATCGTTGTAAGTTACCAAACACAACATTTGCACGTGATTTATATGAGAACATGCGTGTAGGCAACATCAATCAATGTTCGTTTGGTTTTATGCTTGACGATAAAGGCGATGCAGTGCGTTTTGATGAACAAGAAAACATTTACAAACGTACTTTAACAGCAATTCGTGAACTTACAGATGTTTCTGTAGTGACTTATCCGGCTTACAAAGACACTGATGTTAAACCAGCATTACGTAGTATTGAAACCGTTAAAAAAGAACAACGTAAAAAAGAATTAGAAATAAGACTAAAGAAACACTCTATATTAAATAATATTTGGTGAAGTTGAACACCATTATCAAATACAGCCATTGGACATGCTGAATATAGCGATGTCTATTTTTTTATGCCAATTTTAGGAGGAAATTAAATGAAAACAAAAGAAGAGTTACAATCTGAGATTTCAGACATTAAAAGACAAATTGATTTAAAGGTGAAGTATGCAACGAGAGCACTTAATAACGATGAGTTAGAAAAAGCAGAAAAATTAGAACAAGAAATTACTGATTTACGTTCTCAAATCCAAGAAAAACAAGAAGAATTAGATAAGCTAAAAGAAAAAGATGGAACTTCAGAAAACAATCAACAATCAGTGGAAGTAAACGAAGCACGTACTTATCGAAACCAAGCAAACATTAATGATTTAGGTATTTCGATTCAAAACACAAAGGTAACATCACAAGAAGTTAGAGATTTTACTGAATATCTTGAAACACGCAATGATATTCAAGGTGGTTCGTTAAAAACAGACTCAGGATTTGTAGTTATTCCAGAGGAAATTGTTACAGATATTTTAAAATTAAAAGAGGTTGAGTTTAATCTTGATAAGTATGTGACGGTCAAACGTGTTACAAATGGTTCTGGTAAATATCCGGTAGTACGACAATCAGAAGTTGCAGCCCTTGAAAAAGTTGAAGAATTAGAAGAAAACCCTGAATTAGCAGTTAAACCATTCTTCCAATTAGCATATGACATTAATACACACCGTGGTTACTTCCGAATTTCACGTGAAGCAATCGAAGATGCAAAAGTGAATGTTTTGCAAGAATTGAAACTATGGATGGCGCGAACTATTGCAGCAACACGAAACAAAGCAATTATTGATGTTATCACTAAAGGATCAACGGGTTCTACAAGTTCAGGTTTTGAAAAAGAAGGTAAGAAATTAGAAGTTAAAAAAGCAAAATCTTTAGATGATATTAAAGATGCTATTAACCTGAATGTTAAGCCAAATTACGAACATAATGTTGCGATTGTTTCGCAAACTATGTTTGCAAAATTAGACAAAATGAAAGATAAGCTAGGAAACTATTTAATCCAGCCAGATGTTAAAGAAAAAACGCAACAGCGTTTATTAGGAGCTAAAATCGAAATTTTACCTGATGAAGTACTAGGGCAAAAAGGTAATAACACTTTGATTATCGGTAACTTAAAAGATGCGATTGTTTTATTTGACCGCTCTCAATACCAAGCATCATGGACTGACTACATGCATTTCGGAGAATGTTTAATGATTGCTGTACGTCAAGACTGTAGAATTCTAGATTATAAATCAGCAATTGTGATTGAATATGATGATAGTGAACGCGGTGAAGGCGATCTTGGCTTAGAAGCATAATAAGCGCTCGATACTTTATAAAGAGGTGATAAACTATGGCAATGTATGAAGTGAAGAAATCTTATACTGACTTGGAAAAAGGCCAGTATTTAAAGTCAGGTAAACGTGTTGAAATGACAGTAAAACGTGCTGAATATGTTAACAAAAAGCTGAAAGAGCATGGAGTAATACTTGAAAGAGTAAAAGAAGAATAGGTGATTGAATGCAATTAACAGCTGAGGAACTTAAGTTATTAAAAAAGCATTGCAAAATAGATCACAATTCAGAGGACGACTTATTAGAAATATATTACTCTTGGGCATTCCATGAAATAGCTAGCGCTGTTACGGATGAACCAAGTAAATATATTGATTGGTTTAAAAGTCATCCTCTATTTGCTCGTGCTATATACCCTTTAGCAAGTTACTATTTTGAAAACCGTATTGCTTATTTGGATAGGGATTTATCGCTTGCGCCACATATGGTTTTAAGTACGGTGCATAAATTGAGAGGTTCATTTGAGCAATTTTTGGAGAGTGAAAATGATGAAATTTAATTCCAATAAATTAAATGAACGTATAGATTTTTGTGAAGATGTAAGCGAGAGAGTGAACGGAAATCCGATGAAACCGAAGACGAAAATATTATACTCTTGTTTCGCTTGCATTCAAGAATCTAAAGAATCCGACACTCAAACGAATCTCAATACAGGTAGCAAATTCATTAAAACTATTATTATCAGAGATACACGAGGTGATTATAAACCAACAAATAAGCATTACGTCTTGCATGAAGGGCAAAGATTTAACATCAAATATGTAAAGCCAGATTATCAAGATAAATCTTATTTGCGTATCTATGGCGAGGTGGTCATTTAATGGGGGCAAGAATTGAAAGTAATAACATCGAACAAGGTTTGAAAAATGCAGTTTTAAAAATGAATTTAAATAGTAATGTAATTGTCAAAGCTGGGGCTATGTCATTAGTCCCGCTTTTAAAAAGTAATACACCTTTTGCGAATACTAAAAAGCATGCTCGCGATCACATAGCTGTTTCTAATGTGAAAACAGACAGACACACAAGTGAGAAAATCGTTACAATTGGTTACGCTAAAGGCGTCTCACATCGTATTCATGCAACAGAATTTGGAACAATGTACCAAAAACCACAATTGTTTATAACAAAAACAGAAAAGCAAGGGAAAAACAAAGTTTTAAAAACAATGCTTGATACTGCTAAGAGGTTGCAAAAATGATTAATGTTACCAAATTAATTAGAAACGCTATTATTGCAAATAACATTACAGATGAAGTGAATGTGTTTAACTACACTATAGATGACCATTTTCACGAAAAAACTGACAAGCCTATTATTCGCATATATCCCTTACCGTTCAATCCTGACACATACGCTGATGATAACGAGATTTCAAGAGAATACCATTACCAAATTGATGTTTGGTGGTCTCAAGATGAACCGAACGAGCAAGTAGAAAAAATTGTTGAGTTACTCAAAGTGATAAATTTTCAATGTTATTACAGAGAACCGTTATACGAGAGTGACGTCATGTCATTCAGACATATTATAAGAGCAAAAGGCTCGATTTTATCAATGAAATTGGAGGAAAATTAAATGATTGAAAAATTGAAACAAGCACCAAGATTTTTAAAATTAAACTTACAACATTTTGCAGATACAGGAGTTTCGGGTATCGCAATTGGGGTATCAAACTTTTATTATGCACCTATTTTAAAAGATACAGAAAATGAATGGGAAACTGGAGCTGGCACACGTATTCGTTTCTTAAAAGAAATTGAAGTAGACCGTCCACAAGATACCGAGGAAGATTATGGGGATGATATGGTCGCAGCAACTGCTGTATCTAATGGTAAACTAAGTGTTAAGACAACATTTGTTACTGTTCCTGCTGACGATAAGGCGTTCTTGAATGGCGCTAAAAAAGGTGTAGGTGGTTATAAATATGGAGCTAAGGATATCCCGCCAGATGTAGCGATTGTATTTGAAAGACGTAATCATGATGAGTCTTCAGAATGGGTTGGCTTGTTCAAAGGTAAATTCACTCGTTCAAGCATCAAAGGGCAAACAAAACAAGATAAAGTTGAATTCCAGAATGACGACGTAGAAGGCAATTTTATTGATCGTTTGTTTGATGAGAGCTCGCATGTTACTGGCTATGATAAAAAAGGAAGCACTACAGGGCGCGATTATGTATTCATGGAAACATTTGGTAAAACTTATGATGAATTCATGTCTAGTCGAGGAGAACAAAATATGGAACCTGTAGAAAAAGAAATGAAAAAAACAGAAAAAGTTGAAGTCACTTCTGTAAACGTCACTGATGAACAAGTTACAGTTAAAGTTGATGCTACTAAACAACTATCAGCCACAACCGAACCATCTGGACAGAAAGTAACTTATGCAGTGACTGAGGGGCAAACGTATGCTAGCGTAACATCAACTGGCCTCGTTAAAGGTTTGGCGGAAGGTAATGCGACCGTTACAGCGACTGCAGGAAAGCAAACTGATACTGTGCAAATTACAGTACAATCTAATTTAGAAATGTAAGTTTTGAGGGCTTAACGCCCTCTTTTTATTTTGGCCAAATTAAAAAGAAAGTAGGAATTTAATAATGGAACGTACATCAATTGAATTAATTACAGGATTTACAAAAACAGGAAAGCCGCAATATCAAAAGTATTTAGCGAAGCCGATTATTACTTTGTTTGAAACAATTCAAGGTTCAAAATTAGGTTTGAAACTTAACAAAGCCTTTAAGGGGGCTGATTTTAAAGATCTAACAGAAGAAGAATTTAATAACTTAAGTGTGACAGAACAGGAAGAATACAAAAACAAGCAAGAAGAATACGAAAACAACATGGCTGTACAAATGGAAGTATTAGAAGAAGTTTTGGATTTCATCGTTGAAGCTTTTGATAATCAATTTACCAGTATAGAACTTCAAAAAGGATTACCAAATGGTCAAGAAGGTATTGAAAAGATTGGACAGTTAATTGGACGAATTACAGGTGGGGAACCTAGCGATACAAAAAAGTTCGTGACAGAGAATCAGAAATAAGAAAAGAAGATTTAACACCTGAAGCTGTCTACAACAATTACAGGAAAATAGCTAAAGATTTGATAGAAAAAGGCATGGATGCAGAAAAAGTGGCTAACATGCCGATACACTTCTTTTTAGACATTGTCGAATCGAAGATTGAAACAAAGCGAACTGCGAAAAGTTTTAAAGATATTTTTTAATCAGCCTTTAAAGGTTGATTTTTTATTTACATCTTGGAAGAAAGGAGGTTTTTAAATGCCTAATCCTATAGGTAATATGGTCATAAAGGTTGATTTAGATGGTTCTGGATTCAATAGAGGTGTGACAGGTTTAAATAGGCAAATGAAAATGGTTTCGCGTGAGCTTTCGGCTAATTTATCACAATTTTCTAGATATGATAATTCATTAGAAAAGTCGAAGATAAAAGTCGAAGGTTTGAGTAAAAAACAAAAAGTTCAAGCCCAGATTACTAAAGAGCTGAAAGATAGTTATGACAAACTTAGTAAAGAAACTGGTGAAAACAGTGCAAAGACACAAGCTGCGGCTGCTAAATACAATGAAGCTTACGCTAAATTAAACCAATATGAGCGAGAGTTAAACCAAGCCACACAAGAATTAAAAGACATGCAAAGAGAGCAGAAAGCATTAAATACTGCAATGGGAAAACTTGGTACCAACTTTAATAATTTTGGTCCTAAACTTCAAGAAATTGGTAACAGTATGAAAAATGTAGGCCGTAACATGACTATGTATGTAACTGCGCCGGTGGTTGCTGGGTTTGCTGTAGCAGCTAAAAAAGGTATTGAATTCGATGACAGTATGAGAAAAGTTAAAGCAACTTCAGGTGCTACTGGGGAAGAGTTTGAAGCTTTGAAGAAAAAGGCTCGCGAAATGGGTGCAACAACAAAATTTAGTGCATCAGATTCGGCTGAAGCATTAAATTACATGGCACTTGCTGGTTGGGATTCTAAGCAAATGATGGAAGGTTTAAGCGGAGTTATGGATTTAGCGGCAGCATCTGGCGAAGAACTGGGAGCAGTAAGTGACATTGTTACAGATGGACTAACGGCATTTGGTTTAAAAGCAAAGGATAGTGGTCATTTTGCGGACGTTTTAGCACAAACTAGCTCGAAGGCAAATACGGATGTTAGAGGGCTCGGAGAAGCTTTTAAATATGTCGCTCCTGTAGCAGGTGCGTTAGGTTACACGATTGAAGATACATCTATTGCGATAGGTTTAATGAGTAATGCTGGTATCAAAGGTGAAAAAGCAGGTACAGCGTTACGAACAATGTTCACCAATCTTTCAAGTCCAACTAGAGCTATGGGGAATGAAATGGAACGCTTAGGAATATCTATTACAGATAGTAATGGGAAAATGATTCCTATGCGAAAGCTTTTAGACCAACTGAGGGAAAAATTTAAACATCTTTCAAAAGACCAACAAGCTAGTTCTGCAGCTACAATATTTGGTAAAGAAGCGATGTCAGGAGCATTAGCGATTATAAATGCTTCTGATGAAGACTATCAAAAGTTAACCAAATCTATAGATTCATCTACCGGCGCATCTAAAAGAATGGCCGATACAATGGAATCTGGTTTAGGTGGGAAATTAAGAACTTTAAGGTCGCAATTAGAAGAACTAGCCCTAACGATTTATGACAGAATAGAACCAGCACTAAAGATTATAGTAAGTGCTTTTAGCAAAGTAGTGACATGGGTTACTAAATTACCAACGTCAATTCAATTAGCGGTTGTTGAGTTTGGATTATTTGTAGCAGTTTTAGGTCCTTTAGTTTTTATGTTCGGTTTATTTATCAGCGTGATGGGGAATGCAATGACAGTTTTAGGACCCTTGTTAATAAACGTTAATAAAGCTAGTGGTTTATTCGCGTTTTTAAGAACTAAAATCGCATCACTTGTTAAACTATTTCCGATTTTAGGTGTGTCGATATCAAGTTTAACGTTGCCTATAACATTAATTGTAGGTGCATTAGTTGGTATTGGCATAGCTTTCTATCAAGCTTATAAACGTTCAGAAACTTTTAGAAATATTGTAAATCTGGCAATCTCTGGTGTAGCAAACGCATTTAAAGCAGCTAAACTAGCGTTACAAGGTTTCTTTGATTTATTCAAAGGTGATAGTAAAGGCGCGGTTACCCTAGAGAAGATATTTCCACCCGAAACTGTAGCAGGAATACAAAATGTAGTTAATACGATTAGAACAACTTTCTTTAAAGTAGTTGATGCAATCGTTGGTTTCGCCAAAGAGATAGGCGCTCAATTAGCCTCTTTCTGGAAAGAGAACGGCTCAGAAATAACACAAGCTTTGCAAAATATAGCTGGTTTCATTAAAGCAACCTTTGAATTTATTTTTAACTTTATTATTAAACCAATCATGTTTGCGATTTGGCAAGTGATGCAATTTATTTGGCCGGCGGTTAAAGCTTTGATTGTCAGCACTTGGGAAAATATCAAAGGTGTAATACAAGGTGCTTTAAATATAATACTTGGCTTTATTAAGTTCTTTTCAAGTTTATTCACTGGTAATTGGCGAGGTGTTTGGGACGGTATTGTGATGATACTAAAAGGCACTGTGCAGTTAATTTGGAATTTAATACAACTGTGGTTTG
>NZ_JACYHC010000783.1:0-1382 GCF_017152085.1 Staphylococcus sp. EG-SA-2 | reverse complement strand
ACAGGCATAGAAATAACAACTAAACCATCTTCCTGGTGATCTATTGACATCTCAAATGTCTCTAATAAATGAGTCATATTTTCACCTCTTTATGCTTATAGTACCATAGCAGCAATAGTACCGAAAATCATTAAAGGAATATTATAAAACAAGAAGTTTGGTACACATGTATCGCGTATATGATCATGTTGGCCATCAACATTTAATCCCGCAGTTGGTCCTAATGTTGAATCACTTGCAGGTGAACCTGAGTCACCTAATGCACTCGCTGTTCCAATCAATGCGATTAATGCCATTGTATCTAGTCCAATTGACGCTCCAAAAGGAATGAATAATGATGCGATAATAGGAATTGTTGCAAATGATGATCCAATACCTAAAGTGACAATTAAACCTATCACATACATCATGATAATGCTAAATAATTTATTATCACCAGTAATACTTGTTAAAGTTTTAACTAATTCATCTATATCACCAGTAGCATTCATTACACCAGCAAACCCATTTGCTGTTAAAATAACTACACCAATATAAGCCATAATTTTAATACCTTCAACAAACTTAGCATCTAATTCATACCAATTATATGCACGTGAAATAAAGAATACGAGTACCCCTGCCAGTGCACCAAAAATCATTGAATCTGTAAATGTTTGTACTAAAAATGTAGCTAGTATTGCCACAATTGTTACTATTAAGATATATGGTTTTAACTCTGTAACATTGTCACTATCTGAAATTTTACGTGTTTCATATTCACGTGGTTTACGATATACATATAAACCGATAAGTAAGCCAACAATATACCCCATTGAAGGAATAAGCATTGCTTTCCAAATCATATTAAACTCAATTGGGTGATTCGCCTTTGCAAAGCCACTTTGAATAATTTGCTGGAAAATTTGACCGAATCCATATGGTAATAACACATACGGGAAACATAAACCAAAACCGATAATCAAACCGATTAAACGTCTATCTATTTTTAAGTCATTAAACAGACTTAACAATGGTGGGATGACAATTGGAATGAATGCAATATGTACAGGAATTAAGTTTTGACTCATGATACTCATAGCTAATAATGCAATGATTATTGTCACTTTTACTTTAACTCTTGACCATCGACTATTTTCAGCGTGAATTGCATTTATAATTTTTCCTACTAAATAGTCTGTGATACCACTGTATGAAATTAATGCTGCAAATCCACCTAATAATGCATAGCTTAATGCTACCTCAGCACCATCGACTATATTTTTCCCAAATACATTTATAACTTTTTCAATGCTCATGCCTGAAATTAAGCCACCAACTAGCGCACTGATAAATAAGCTTATAACTACGTTTAATCGACATAAACATAGCACAATCATTAA
>NZ_JACYHC010000782.1:0-1382 GCF_017152085.1 Staphylococcus sp. EG-SA-2 | reverse complement strand
ACAAAATACCCTGCTTTAGTCGGTGTTTTCTTAGCTAACCTACTTTGATATGTTTCCTCTTTAAAGCTAAATGTTAATGCTTCGTAATCTTGATTATATTTTTCTTCAGTTAAATCTTTAACTTCTGATTCTTCACTAAAAATATATTTCAACAGTATTTTAGATTTGTACATATGCCAATCTCACTTTATTTTTTCATAATCGTATCATATATTTATTTTTTTCGAAAAATACCCTTCCGACCGAAATATACTCAGCCAGAAGTGTACGAAATATTTAACCTTCTATTAATTCAGATGTATCAACTGTCAAACGATCACGTAATAAATAAACGATTAACATTGCTGCTAAAGCACAAAGTGACTCAGCAATTAATAATGACCAAATGACACCTGTTAGTCCAAACAAAGCATTCATAATAAATAATACTGGAATGATAATCGCACCTTGTAAAATGGCCATAATTGTAGCACCACGACCTTGCCCAGTCGCTTGAAGCATACCAGTAAACAAGAAACCTATACCATTTAATAATAATGATGCCATTGTTACTTTCAAAATAAATGTCGCCATCTCAACAATGGCTTGATCAGTAGTAAATAGTCCGACCATATGATGTCCAATTGTAAATACAGCAATCATACATACAACAAAGATAACGCCGATAGACATGATAACTGCTTTGATAACGTCTTTCATACGGCCTTTATTTGCCATAAAGTTATATGCAATTAGTGGTACAACACCTTCACATAATCCCATGATAATAAGTTCTGGAAATTGCACAAGTCTAAATGAGATACCATAACTTGCAATCGCGAAGTTTCCATAATGTGCTAAAAATAAATTTAAAACTAATCCTGTGAATCCCATTAAGATACTCATTAAAAATGCAGGAATACCTATTTTAAAGATTTCAGAAAGCATTTCTTTATTAGGTTTCGCAAGTTTAATATTAACTGACACAACGTCACTATTTTTCATAAAATAAATGATAAAGAACAGAGCAGCAGCAACATTACTGATTGCAGTACCCAAAGCTGCACCAACAACGTTTAAATCAAAACCAAAAATTAAAATTGGATCTAAAATAATATTTAAGCCTACACTAGCTAACATACCAATCATAGAAATCATTGGTGCCCCAATTGCACGTGCAAATTGTTCTAATATGAAGAACAAAATTACAAAAGGTGCACTTAAAAACATTACTTTCAAATAATTACTTGTTAAAGCTAACGTTTCACCTCTCGCTCCTAAAATTGCTGCGATTTGATCACTGAATGGTAAAGTAACTAAAATCACGATAAGTCCTAGTGCAATACCACCATAAATAGAGAAACTACTTACAAATTTACTCTTACTATAGTCTTTCGCACCTA
>NZ_JACYHC010000781.1:0-1385 GCF_017152085.1 Staphylococcus sp. EG-SA-2 | reverse complement strand
ACAAAATACCCTGCTTTAGTCGGTGTTTTCTTAGCTAACCTACTTTGATATGTTTCCTCTTTAAAGCTAAATGTTAATGCTTCGTAATCTTGATTATATTTTTCTTCAGTTAAATCTTTAACTTCTGGTTCTTCACTAAAAATATATTTCAACAGTATTTTAGATTTATACATATGTCATTCTCACTTTATTTTTTTCATAATCGTATCATATATTTATTTTTTATTCGAAAAATACACTTCCGACCGAAATATACTCAGCCAGAAGTGTACGAAATATTTAACCTTCTATTAATTCAGATGTATCAACTGTCAAACGATCACGTAATAAATAGACGATTAACATTGCTGCCAAAGCACAAAGTGACTCAGCAATTAATAATGACCATATGACACCTGTGAGGCCGAACAAAGCATTCATAATAAATAATACAGGAATGATAATCGCACCTTGTAAAATGGCCATAATTGTAGCACCACGACCTTGCCCAGTCGCTTGAAGCATACCAGTAAACAAGAAACCTATACCATTTAATAACAATGATGTCATTGTTACTTTCAAAATAAATGTCGCCATCTCAACGATGTCTTGATCAGTAGTAAATAGTCCGACCATATGATGTCCAATTGTAAATACAGCAATCATACATACAACAAAGATAACACCGATAGACATGATAACTGCTTTGATAACGTCTTTCATACGACCTTTATTTGCCATAAAGTTATATGCAATTAGTGGTACAACACCTTCACATAATCCCATGATAATAAGTTCTGGAAATTGCACAAGTCTAAATGAGATACCATAACTTGCAATCGCGAAGTTTCCATAATGTGCTAAAAATAAATTTAAAACTAATCCTGTGAATCCCATTAAGATACTCATTAAAAATGCAGGAATACCGATTTTAAAGATTTCAGAAAGCATTTCTTTATTAGGTTTCGCAAGTTTAATATTAACTGACACAACGTCACTATTTTTCATAAAATAAACGATAAAGAACAGAGCAGCAGCAACATTACTGATTGCAGTACCCAAAGCTGCACCAACAACGTTTAAATCAAAATCAAAAATTAAAATTGGATCTAAAATAATATTTAAGCCTACACTAGCTAACATACCAATCATAGAAATCATTGGTGCTCCAATTGCACGTGCAAATTGTTCTAATATGAAGAACAAAATTACAAAAGGTGCACTTAAAAACATTACTTTCAAATAATTACTTGTTAAAGCTAACGTTTCACCTCTCGCCCCTAAAATTGCTGCGATTTGATCACTGAATGGTAAAGTAACTAAAATCACGATAAGTCCTAGTGCAATACCACCATAAATAGAGAAACTACTTACAAATTTACTCTTACTATAGTCTTTCGCACCTA
>NZ_JACYHC010000780.1:0-1411 GCF_017152085.1 Staphylococcus sp. EG-SA-2 | reverse complement strand
ATATGTCACATTTTGGTATTTCAACATATATTGATGGAGAAGGCGAAGACGGAGGTTCATCCGGTACTATTCAATGGTGGGATAAAACTTACAGTGATAGCGGTATGAATGGCATAACAATCAATTCTTATGGCGGTGTAGTCGCTTTAACATCTGACTACAATCGAATTATTATCGATTCATATGCTTCAGCTAATATTGAAAGTAGAGAAGCGCCGATATATTTATCTCCGAACACCAAAAATAAACCTGGTTTAAACCGATTCGCATTCACATTATCAAACGCTGATAGTGCATACGAAACTGACGGTTATATCATGTTTGATTCAGATGAAAACTATAAGTACGGTGCTGGATTAAGATTTTCTAAACGTAGCAATAAAGGATTGGTTCAAGTCGTTAATGGTGACTATGCTACAGGCGGAGACACTACAATTGAATCAGGTATGGGCAAATTCAACTTAGTTAAACGAAGAGATGGAAATAGTTACGTTAGCATTCAAAGTTATGATTTATTGGCGGTAGGTTCTGATAATGCTGGCGATAGAGTCGCTTCTAATTCTATTTATAAGCGTACTTATTCAGCACCTGCTAACTTACACATTACTTCTGCTGGAACAATTGGGCGTGCTACTTCTGCCAAAAAGTATAAAATTTCAATCGAAAACCAATACATCAATGAAGACGATCAGTTCAGTCATTCAAAAGAGATTTTAAAGCTTCCAATTCGTACATGGTTTGACAAATATGAATCGGAAATAATGGCTAAAGAATTGGAAAGTGGTAAAAAGTTATCTGATGATACTTTTAAACTTAGTCGACATACTGGCTTAATAGCGGAAGAGGTTGAAGAATTAGGATTTAATGAATTTGTTATTTATGATGACAACGGAGAAATCGAAGGTATCGCATACGATAGACTTTGGGTTCATTTAATACCTATTATTAAAAACCAGCAATCAAAAATCGAAAAACTGGAGGAATTAATAAATGAATGATAGCAATCAAGGTTTACAAGCCAATCCACAATATACAATTCACTATTTATCGCAAGAAATCACAAGACTAACACAAGAAAATGCAATGTTAAAAGCATATATACAAGAACAAAATGAAAAAAGCAAAAGTGCTGAGGAAGAGTAATCCTTGGCACTATTTTTATACAAAAATTTAAGGAGGTCATTTAATATGGCAAATGAAATTATCAAAAAAACAGAGAGATTTATTTTAGTACAAATTGACAAAGAGGGAACAGAGCGCGTTTTGTATCAAGATTTTGTAGGCAGTTTTACAACGTCCGATTCAGCAAGTTATGCACAAGATTTTAAATCTGAGGAAAACGCTAAAAAGATTGCTGAAACTTTAAATCTTTTATATCAATTAACAGGCAATCAAAACGGTGTGAAAGTTG
>NZ_JACYHC010000779.1:0-1412 GCF_017152085.1 Staphylococcus sp. EG-SA-2 | reverse complement strand
ATATGTCACATTTTGGTATTTCAACATATATTGATGGAGAAGGCGAAGACGGAGGTTCATCCGGTACTATTCAATGGTGGGATAAAACTTACAGTGATAGCGGTATGAATGGCATAACAATCAATTCCTATGGTGGTGTCGTTGCACTAACGTCAGATAATAATCGGGTTGTTCTGGAGTCTTACGCTTCATCGAATATCAAAAGCAAACAGGCACCGGTGTATTTATATCCAAACACAGACAAAGTGCCTGGATTAAACCGATTTGCATTCACGCTGTCTAATGCAGATAATGCTTATTCGAGTGACGGTTATATTATGTTTGGTTCTGATGAGAACTATGATTACGGTGCGGGTATCAGGTTTTCTAAAGAAAGAAATAAAGGTCTTGTTCAAATTGTTAATGGACGATATGCAACAGGTGGAGATACAACAATCGAAGCAGGGTATGGCAAATTTAATATGCTGAAACGACGTGATGGTAATAGGTATATTCATATACAGAGTACAGACCTACTGTCTGTAGGTTCAGATGATGCAGGAGATAGGATAGCTTCTAACTCAATTTATAGACGTACTTATTCGGCCACAGCTAATTTGCATATTACTTCTGCTGGCACAATTGGGCGTTCGACATCAGCGCGTAAATACAAGTTATCTATCGAAAATCAATATAACGATAGAGATGAACAACTGGAACATTCAAAAGCTATTCTTAACTTACCTATTAGAACGTGGTTTGATAAAGCTGAGTCTGAAATTTTAGCTAGAGAGCTGAGAGAAGATAGAAAATTATCGGAAGACACCTATAAACTTGATAGATACGTAGGTTTGATTGCTGAAGAGGTGGAGAATTTAGGATTAAAAGAGTTTGTCACGTATGATGACAAAGGAGAAATTGAAGGTATAGCGTATGATCGTCTATGGATTCATCTTATCCCTGTTATCAAAGAACAACAACTAAGAATCAAGAAATTGGAGGAGTCAAAGAATGAAGGATAACAAACAAGGATTACAAGCTAATCCTGAATATACAATTCATTATTTATCACAGGAAATTATGAGGTTAACACAAGAAAACGCGATGTTAAAAGCGTATATACAAGAAAATAAAGAAAATCAACAATGTGCTGAGGAAGAGTAATCCTTAGCACTATTTTTATACAAAAATTTAAGGAGGTCATTTAATTATGGCAAAAGAAATTATCAACAATACAGAAAGGTTTATTTTAGTACAAATCGACAAAGAAGGTACAGAACGTGTAGTATATCAAGATTTCACAGGAAGTTTTACAACGTCCGATTCAGCAAGTTATGCACAAGATTTTAAATCTGAGGAAAACGCTAAAAAGATTGCTGAAACTTTAAATCTTTTATATCAATTAACAGGCAATCAAAACGGTGTGAAAGTTG
>NZ_JACYHC010000778.1:0-1413 GCF_017152085.1 Staphylococcus sp. EG-SA-2 | reverse complement strand
CAATGCAGTGTGAATGATGAGGTGAGAGTATTCAGTGTAAAAAGCAACAATAGATGATATTGTTTTGTATCAATTGCTTTTTTGCTATACTGAATCAATACTGATATTTTGAGGAGAAGATTAAAATGACCCGTAAATCAATCGCGATTGATATGGATGAAGTATTGGCAGATACATTAGGAGAAATCATTGATGCTGTCAATTTTAGAGCGGATTTAGGTATTAAAATGGAAGCTTTGAATGGTCAAAAACTTAAACATGTTATTCCTGAACATGATGGATTAATTACAGAAGTATTGAGAGAACCAGGCTTCTTCAGACATCTTAAAGTGATGCCACATGCACAAGAAGTTGTGAAAAAATTAACTGAACATTATGATGTATATATTGCTACAGCAGCAATGGATGTACCAACATCATTTAGTGATAAATATGAATGGTTACTAGAGTTCTTTCCATTTTTAGATCCTCAGCATTTTGTTTTTTGTGGTAGAAAAAACATCGTTAAAGCTGATTATTTAATAGATGACAATCCTAGACAGCTTGAAATTTTTACTGGTACACCGATTATGTTTACAGCAGTGCATAATATTAATGATGATCGATTTGAACGCGTAAATAGCTGGAAAGATGTAGAACAGTATTTTTTAGATAATATTGAGAAATAAAATATATCACTTGAAAAATTTCATGTAGAAAAGATGATGGATAGGCTATAAAGTAATTGTGACTGAGATGAACTTTTATGTCTTAGACACTACAACACTATATTGGCAGTAGTTGACTGCGGGGCCCCAACATAGAGAAATTGGATTCCCAATTTCTACAGACAATGCAAGTTGGCGGGGCCCCAACATAGAGAAATTGGAACGCCAATTTCTACAGACAATGCAAGTTGGGGTGGGCCCCAACATAAAGAAATACTTTTTCTTTAGAAATTAGTATTTCTTATGGGAGTGGGACATAAATCAATGTTCTATGCTCTACGAAGTTATATTGGCAGTAGTTGACTGAACGAAAATGCGCTTGTAACAAGCTTTTTTCAATTCTAGTCAACCTTGCCGGCGGGGCCCCAACACAGAGAAATTGGATTCCCAATTTCTACAGACAATGCAAGTTGGGGTGGGACGACGAAATAAATTTTGCGAAAATATCATTTCTGTCCCACTCCCTCCTATTTTTAAGTACACATTAGCTTTGACTAATGATAAAGAATCGCTACATAATCAATCATTAGTCGTTCTTTATCATTTCCGTCCCGCTCTCAATAAATGTTAGTCTATCTCATTATTATAAATCGGATGAATGTGTTAATCTATGGCAGATTACACGTCATCCGATTTTTTATAGAATTTGAAAAAGACGCATAAACCACTATGATTTAAAATACAACATCAATCATTTTAGTGGCAT
>NZ_JACYHC010000777.1:0-1414 GCF_017152085.1 Staphylococcus sp. EG-SA-2 | reverse complement strand
CGTATCTCTCAATTGCCATTTAAGCTGTCTGTAGCTCGTTCTCTTAACATTGGCATCATAACCCCTAACTTCCATTGCGACCGCTAATTCTTCGGCGCGTTGGAAAGCTGAGATGAATAGTGGCACTAGTAATGGAATAAATGATTTAATACGTGTTGCAATGTTCCCTGAACTTATTTCAGAACCACGCGACTTTTGCGCCAAAATAATTTTATCTAACTCATCCATTAACGTCGGGATGAATCGTAACGCAATGGACATTATCATACTTAATTGATGAACTGGTAATTTAAACATCTTTAGTGGTGCAAGTAATCTTTCAAACGCATCTGTTAAATCAATTGGACTTGTAGATAGTGTCATAATTGTTGCAATCATCACAATCCCAATTAAACGCAATGATATATATAGCCCTTCTAAAATACCATTAGTTTCAATCGTGATGCCATGCCATTCAACTAATACATATCCACCTTTAGTTAAAAATATATGCATCATTAATGTGAAGATTAAAAAGAAAAATATTGGTGTTAAACCTTTGATTAGGAACCATAATTGAATTTTTGCTAATCTCGTAATGAATAAGATAAGTGCAAACACCCAAAGATATGTTAATGGTGAATGACAGAAAAATATTAATATAATAAAAAGAAAAACAAACATTAACTTTGCTCTTGGATCAAGATGATGAACAAAAGAATTAATTGGTAAATATCGCCCTATAATCAATTTATTTTTCATGTTGCCACTCCTTATACAAGCTTACAAATGCTTCTTCAGTTAAGGCAATATCTTTTAATTTTGTTTGATATTTTTGTTCAAAGTCATATTGTAACTGAACAATTTCTGGCAAACCAATATGCCAATCCGCCAATTTTTTTTTATCTTTGAAGAGCTCTTTTGGTGATGTTTGCGACACTATACTACCTTCTTTCATAACGATGACTTCATCTGCATAACGCGCGACTTCATTCATATCATGTGAAATTAGGATAATTGCCTTATTTTCATCTGTTTGTAGTGACTTTAGTAATCTCATTACTTGTCGTTTACTTTGTGGATCAAGTCCTGCTGTAGGTTCATCAACCACGATAATATCAGGATTCATTGCCAATATCGATACAATCGCTATTTTACGCATTTGTCCACCTGACATTTGAAATGGTGATTGTGACATTACATCTCTTGAAAAGCCTAAATCCATCAACAGACGATGGGCATAGTTTTTGGCTTCATCTAAATTCATTTTAAAGTTTTTAGGTCCAAATATCATTTCACGCTCTACTGTGTCCTCAAATAATTGAGATTCGGGAAATTGAAATACCATTCCAATTCTTTTTCTTACAGGTCTAATATATTTATCTTTGGTCTTATGTGTAATAGTAATGTCATCAACTGTAACTGTCCCAGTAGT
>NZ_JACYHC010000776.1:0-1431 GCF_017152085.1 Staphylococcus sp. EG-SA-2 | reverse complement strand
TCTTTTACAGCAGGCGATTATGCTATAATATTATTTAAATTGGGGAGGTGTTCTTATGGAATTTAAAACCATTCAATCTGTCAAAGATCCACATTACAACGAAGCACTTAAACTTTACGATACTAAGTTAAATTTATCTTTAACTGAAGATAAACGTATCATCAAACGCTCATTAGAAAACAACAAAACCGAAAACGATTATGTCTTTATCGTAGGCTTAGAAAACGATGTTGTTGTCAGTCTAGCAACTGCACATTATGAAGCCACAACCAATTCAGCATTTTTAATTTATTTATTCGCAAAAGACCTACCCAACCATGATGAGTTAATGACACAAACATTACATCAAATTGAACATGAACTAAACTTATTATCAAACCTTGTTCATTCTAGAAGTATTAACTTTTTAATGATGGAAGTCCCTAAAGAACCTGCAGATTTAACACAAGATAACGGACTTATTATTGAACACCGTAGACAGTTTTTATACGAACATCAATTTGAAAGACAAACTGAAATTGATTACATTCATCCAACTAATGATGGTCACACTAAAAAAGTGGACTTATTTTTAAAGAAAAATATTAAACTGACAAAGGATATCTACGGTACAAGTGTTAAATCAAATTATATTTTGAAGTATGTATTTGCCAATGGTATCGCACGTGAAATTATTTATGCTTTATTAGAAGAAATGGATTTACGTAAACCATTTTAAACAAACTTGAAATCACTAACAATAACGTTTAAACTATGTATGAAGCAAGACTGACGTTTCACTGCCCGTAGACAAACGTCAGTATACATAAAGTATATGCAGAAAGGACTTTAAAGTATGTTAACTAAAGAATTTGCACAACGCGTAGAACTAAGTGAGAAGCAAGTCCGTAAAATTGTTCAACATTTAGAAGAACGTGGTTACCAACTAAGCAAGACTGAATATCGTGGTCGTGAAGCAACTGATTTCAAAGAAGAAGATATCGAGCTTTTCAAAGACATTGCCGACAAAGTAAAACAAACAAATAGTTATGATCTAGCGTTTGATGAATTAGAAAAAGAAAAAGACTTCCTGCAAGTCATTGTCAAAAACGATGACAAAAACTTACCTACTAATCAAAATGTCGCTCAATTAGTAGAAGATTTACGCCTAGAAATCCAGAAAATGCGCGAAGAACGTCACCTACTTGGTCAAATGATGAATCAAGTACATCAGCAACAACAAGAATTAAAAGAACTTCAAAATCAACTTACATCTAAAATCGATTCAAATAGCGAATCCTTAAAAGCCATCCAAACATCACAAGAGGCTATCCAAGAAGCACAAGCATCTCAAGCTAAAGTATTGGCTGAATCAACAAATAAAGTTGAAAAGAATGCTGTTACTGAAGATAAAGCTGACAGTAAAGATTCGAAGGTTGCTGGAGTGAATAC
>NZ_JACYHC010000775.1:0-1431 GCF_017152085.1 Staphylococcus sp. EG-SA-2 | reverse complement strand
TACAAGGAAAGATGCTATCTTCCGAAGGATTGGCCCAAGAATTGAACCAACGCATGACCCAAGGGCAAAGCGACTTTGTATTCGTCATTGGCGGATCAAACGGCCTGCACAAGGACGTCTTACAACGCAGTAACTACGCACTATCATTCAGCAAAATGACATTCCCACATCAAATGATGCGGGTTGTGTTAATTGAGCAAGTGTATAGAGCATTTAAGATTATGCGTGGAGAAGCGTACCACAAATGATGCGGTTTTTTATCCAGTTTTTTGTTTAATGAACAAGGTAAATTACGAGATAATATTTGAAGAAAACAATAAAGTAGAGATGGATTTCCATATCCTCTTTAGTAGCGGTTTTTATCTGTAAGGTTTATTAATAATTAAATAAATAGGCGGGATAGTTATATATAGCTTATTAATGAAAGAATATGATTATTAATTTAGTATTATATTTTAATATTAAAAAGAAGATATGAAATAATTATTCATACCTTCCACCTTACAATAATTAGTTTTCAATCGAATATTAAGATTATTAGTAGTCTTAAAAGTTAAGACTTCCTTATATTAATGACCTAATTTATTATTTGCCTCATGAATTATCTTTTTATTTCTTTGATATGTCCCAAACCACATCGTGATATACACTACAATAAATATTATGATGAAACTAATAATATTCTCAAAGTTCAGATGGAACCAACCTGCTAGAATAGCGAGTGGGAAGAATAGGATTATCATCAATATAAAGTGAACTACAGTCTGTTTTGTTATACTCCAATCGGTATCTGTAAATATCAAATTACCATAAGTAAACAAAATTCCAATCAATGCCCATAGTGCTACACATATTAGCATAATAACCGCTTCATTAAAGTTTTCATAATAAATTTTACCCATAAAAGAATCTGGATATAGTGGTACATATTTATCCCTTGAAAAAAATAAGTGAAGTAATGACAGAAATCATAAGACCAGTGAACGCACCTTTTTGAACAGCGTGGAATAATTTTTTCATAGTGAGATGGACCATTCCATTTGTTTCTAACTTCAAGTGATCAATGTAATTTAGATTGATAATTTCTGATTTTGAAATACGCACGAATATTGAACCGACAAGCTCTTCAATTTGGTAAAGTCGCTGATAAAGTTTTAAAGCTTTATTATTCATTGTTATCGCATACCTGTTTATCTTCTACTATGAACTGTGCAATTTGTTCTAGATCAATTGGGTAAACATGATGGTTCTGTTGCAAAGTAAAAAAATATAGCTAACCACTAATTTATCATGTCAGTGTTCGCTTAACTTGCTAGCATGATGCTAATTTCGTGGCATGGCGAAAATCCGTAGATCTGAAGAGACCTGCGGTTCTTTTTATATAGAGCGTAAATACATTCAATACCTTTTAAAGTATTCTTTGCTGTATTG
>NZ_JACYHC010000774.1:0-1432 GCF_017152085.1 Staphylococcus sp. EG-SA-2 | reverse complement strand
TCTTGTGAATCAAACTCAAATGAGATTTTACCAACCGATTTTTTTATTGATATATCTACTTTGGTACCATACTGTTCTCGCAACTGTCGTTCTTGTTGCTTTATAAATTTAGGCTTAGTTATATCTACTTTGTCTGTTTCCGACTTTGACGAAACATTTTTTAATTCATTAACATGGTTTTCTAAATATCTAACACTCCACTTTTCTTTAACAACCCGTTTCGCTAACCTAAGCATTTGTTGTTCATCTTTAATTGCCAATAACGTTCGTCCATGTGCACTTGTCAGTCGCCCATCTTTTACCATGTCAGCAATCTTTTTCGGCAAATGTAATAACCTCAACATATTCGCTATATACGGGCGCGACTTACTCAATCGCTTCGCTACTTCTTGTTGTGTAATTTTCAAATCTGTCATCAAACGTTGATAACTTTCAGCTTCTTCAATCGCATTTAAGTCTTCTCGTTGTAAATTTTCGATGACCGCCAGTTCCATCATATCTTCATCTGTTAAATCTTTGATAATCGCTGATACGTATTTTAGACCAGCAATTTTCGAAGCTCTAAACCTTCTTTCACCAACTACAATGTAATAACCTTGAACTGTTTTTCTAAGCACAATTGGTTGCAAAATTCCATATTGCTTAATTGAATCTGCCAAATCATTTAAATGATTTTCATCGAAAGTTTTTCGGGGCTGATACGGATTCGGTTTGATATCCGATATATCTATTTGCTTAATTTGTTCATCTTTTGTTTTAGTAATACGTTGATCTTCACTTTTTGACAATTCACTCACATCACTTTTTATTTGATAACAACAGTTAAATATATTTTATGTATTCTAAATGAGTCAGACAACCATTAACCACACTTTATTTAAAAAATAATTCATTTTTCAACTTCAAGATACCAATTACAATTTCACAAACAAATTAACTTTTAAATCAAAATTTTCTGAATAATTGTTGACAAATCTTTTTTTACTCTGTAAGCTAATTAATATCTTATAATAGTTTAATGAAACGTAAACACAATAAAGAGGAAAGTAAAACACACCCTGCTTATACAGAGAGTCTTTAGTAGCTGAGAGAAGATTTTGAAAGCGTGTTTGAAAATGGCCTTGGAGTGTTGATGCCAATATGAGGTGTCTACGGGTTCGCCCGTTATAGCGATACAGTATTAACATTGATGTTAAATGGCGTACTGGATTCTTTACGCACGATTTTTTGTTAATAAGTATGGGATAGCACATTACTATATCCTTACTTACTGACTTTAATTGTGATAATTGTTCAGTAAGCATATTTACTTTTAATGCGTACTGAATAAGGTTATTTCAGCGATGGAATAACAAATAAAGGTGGTACCGCGAAACATAAGCTTTCGTCCTTTTTATCCGATTCATTCGGGTACGAAGGACGGAAGCTTTTT
>NZ_JACYHC010000773.1:0-12956 GCF_017152085.1 Staphylococcus sp. EG-SA-2 | reverse complement strand
TCCTTTGATGTTCACTAAATGTGACTTTAAATCTTGTTCTAATTGTTGTAATTCTTTTTCAGCTAATTGTCGTTCTTCGCGACCGTGTTGTTGAATAATTAATGTTTCTTCAATTGTCTCAATAATGTTACGCTGTGTACGTTTCAATGTATCAAGATCAACAATGCCACGCTCATTTTCTGTTGCAGTTTCAATCGCATTTTGTTTCAACATTTCAGCATTTGCTGTTAATAAATCATTAGTTGTATCAGTGACAGCTCGTTGTGCAGCAACTGCATTACGCTGTCTCATTAATGTAAGCGCAATGGCCATTTGATTTTTCCATAGTGGAATACTTGTCAAAATTGAACTTTGTATCTTCTCGGCAAGTGCTTGATTAACATTTTGAATCATACGAATTTGTGGCGCAGTTTGCAAAGCTATTTGTCTTGAAAGCTGTAAGTCATATATGCGTTTATCTAGTCTATCTATAAATTGCTGCATATCTGCAACTTGTTGAATATCCATTTGATTAGTGGATTGCTGCGCTTGCTGTTGCAATTGTGGTAGCTTTTCATTTTCTAATTGCAACTTTTTTTGCTGTGCAGCAATGATATGCAATGATAAGTCATCAAAGTATTGTTTGTTTTTATCATATAGCGTATCTAATAATTCAATATCTCTTGTTAAATGTGTTTGATGTTTCTGCAGTTGAATCGTTATGCGATCGACTTGAGCACTAACTGATTGCATTCTTGAAAAGATTTCATTGATAGACGACTTTGCTCTGCTAAAAATTCTTTTTAACATAGATGGTTTATCAGTATTTAACTCATTTGGATTAACTGACTTTAGTTTTGACATTAGATCTGACAAAGTATCTCCAATAGGACCAACATCTTTACTTTGTACTTCATCCAACATTTGATGTGAAAATTGAGACATTTGTTTCTGTAAATCAGAACCAAACGCTAATAAACCTTCATTGTCTAAAGGGTTAATTTGTTTACTGATTGTGTCTACCTGTTTTTGTTGTTCAATTGTTAACTTTTCTTTTTGAATAGTAGTATTCGATAATTCTTTATCGCTTATAAAATCATCTAGTGGATGGCTTTCTTTGAAACTTTTATTTTCAGTCATCAATCATCTCTCCAATAGTTGCTATTTTACATCAATCTTGATGATGTTTTTGATGTAACTTATTTAATTCCATTTCAATATCTAAACGTTCATAATCATCTTCGTTGAGACGCTTTAAATCAGCGATTAATGTTCGTTTGACCTCATCCAAAGTAATTCGTGTTTGTTCTAACTTTTGCTGTTCATTAATTGATTTTTTGGGCATTTTTGCTAGACGTGTATATGCATCAACCAAATTTAAAGCATTATCAATATGAGAATAAAAAAAGCCTTCAACTTTATAAAATGATGCAGGTCTCTGTCTAACTGTCGTATAAATAGAACGTGAAATTTGGTATATATCATTAATCTGCCTAAAATCTTTAATTGATCTTATATTGACATACGTTTTTAAAATACCTCTAAGTTTTTGGTGTGTATGATTTAACTGATTTCGAATATAGCGATAGTCTTTTCTAGTCAAACCAATTTCGTTTAAATATTTGCGTGAAGTGAGTTTTTGTATCGGTAGGTATGTCATTAAAAAGCCAACAATACCAATAGACATATCAATTAAAAAAGATACATCAAGTGCAATCATCCCAAATATGCTTGTTAAAAACGCTACAGGAATTCCCACTAACACCCCAAATATATGAGAAATATTATATCTCACTGTCATCTTCCTTTATTTAGCATTTTATATTGATCGAAAATCCGATAATTTTTGATTTAGTTCTAACTCTTCAAGTTGATGGCTTGTTACATTTGATGCTGGTGAGGCACCTTCAATTACACCTTGAATAAATCTCTCTATATCTGCGTCATCCCCTTGTGCATATATCTCTACATAGTCATCTACATTTTGAACAGTACCGACAATGTTATAGTTCATTGCAATGCGTTGTGTAAAATATCTAAATCCGACGCCTTGAACGCGTCCGAATACTTGTAAATGTATATGTCTCATTTTTACCACCTCATAATGTTATTATACGTAGTTTTACTTAAAAAAACTAATAATTACTATAGTTACTACTTTGTTTGTTTCAAGTCGTCAAACTTGATTTTCAGAGGATAAAGGTATAAAAATAAGTATAGAGTTTTTGAAGTATGGAAGGGGTCTTTAATAATGTGGACAGTTACCAAAATTAGAGCCGATTATGAGGGATGGTGGTTATTCAGTGACTGGCCAGAAAACATTGTTGAAAAATATCAATATCAAGATTTTGATGACATGTTTAAGCACTATCAACAATTGATTAATCAATGTAAAGTTCAGTTCGATAATTATGTCACAGGCAAATATAATATTTATGCATTTTATAATAATTGTGACATGAACTATTGCGAAGATTGTGAAGAGGATTTACAAATATTTTATAGTTTCATTGTTTTACAAAATAATGAAGTATATTATAAACTACCAATAATTGATTAAATGAATATTTTTTATTATTGTATTGCAATTTGGTAATAACTGCACTATAATACAAGTTAAGCAGATGATTATTCCATATTGCAAAGAATATTTGAGTGAAATTTGCATGTATTTTTTGTAATATGCGAATAAGCATATTGAATGAATTTTAGTCTTGGAGGTTTCAGATTATGAAACAAGGTACAGTTAAATGGTTTAACGCTGAAAAAGGATTCGGCTTTATCGAAGTTGAAGGAGAAAATGACGTATTCGTACATTTTTCAGCAATTAACCAAGATGGTTACAAATCATTAGAAGAAGGTCAAGCTGTTGAGTTTGAAGTAGTTGAAGGCGACCGCGGTCCACAAGCTGCAAACGTTGTTAAACTATAATTCTTAGATTTGAATCATTGATTTTAACTAACACCTTACCAAGAAGTAAGGTGTTTTTATATGCTTATTACAAATACTTAACGCGATGAGTTTCTCAGCCAAATTGAGAACTCTTTTTTTATATCACCAACATTGTTTGCAATAGAAAATTATATTTATATAATATAATTATGGTGTACAACGACGAGGTGATTTTATGAAATATCTTATCCTTAGTTTAGTTGCTAATTTATTAGTTTTCGGTGTATTATCTGCAATTGGATTAAATATTAATATTTTAGCAGCAATGATGATTGTATTAGTGATTCCGATAATGATTTCTGGGATACTATTTTTCAAAACTAATATTGATAAAACATACATATTTTTTAACATCATATTTATCGACTTTTATTACTATATTTACAATGTACATTTAATGACTTTGCCAAAGTTTAATAATTATATTAAAGCAGAGATGATGGAATTAGAAGATATTGATGTATTAATTACAAGTAAAGATTTTGGATTTGATGAAATTCTGTTTTATACATTATATTTGTTGTTAATTCTTATCGTTTTATATTATTTGAAAAAGCAAGTAAAGCATAAAATCTAATTTCATGATGCTTGTTTAAAGTGTGGTATGTATATGATGCTTTAAATTAGTTGAATAGGGCTAACTAAATATAAAGGATTAATGACAAAAAGAAATAAATACTTTCTAACTAAAAATGTGCTGTTCTTCCTTTTTTAGAGTATATGTCCAAGCATGTTTTCTACAGTCATCTATAATGCATAAAAATTCCCCGAGTCACAGTATAATTTTCTGTGCTTCGGGGATTACTTTGTTTATTTTTATTTTGTATCATTAATAATGAGTTGTCTTAACGATTGTCGCTTTATAACTTCACGTGCTTTGCCATCTTTTAAGAAAAACACAGAAGGCTTTTGCATTTGATTGTAATTGGATGCCATAGAGTAATGATATGCACCAGTTGATAATATAGCAAGATAGTCTCCACGTTTGACTGATGAAGGTAATTTAGCGTCTTTAATAATGATATCACCAGACTCACATAATTTTCCAGCTATAGTTACACTGTCATCTGCTTCTTCATTTCTATTAACAAGCAATGCTTGATACTTTGCGTCATAAAGTGCAGTTCTGATATGATCACTCATACCGCCATCGATTGAAACATATTTATTAATCTCTGGAATTTCTTTAATGGTTCCAACTTCATATAAAGTAACGCCAGCTTCACCTACAATTGATCGTCCCGGTTCAATACCTATTTCTGGTGCATCTATACCTAGAACTTTAATTTCGGATTTTATTGCGTCTGTAATATCTTTAATACCACTTTCGATAGGGAAACTTTCGTCACCTTCAACATATTTAATACCAAAGCCACCACCAAGGTTTAATAATTCAACTTGAATGCCTTGCTCTTTAAGCCAACGTAAAACAATTTTAGCAGTTTCAATAAATGCTTCTGTACCTTCAATCTGTGAACCAATATGACAATGTACACCTTTTAATTTTAAGTGTTTAGATTGTTGGACTTTGTCAATTGCTTTTTTAGCTAAGCCATATTGAATTGATAATCCAAACTTACTATCTTCTTGCCCAGTTTGAATAAATTCGTGTGTATGTGCTTCAACACCTGGATTAACTCGTAATACAACTTGAACCGTATCATTAGCATAGCGGTCTATTAATTCAATTTCTTCTAATGAATCTATAACAAAATAACCGATATTATTTTCTAAAGCATACCTAATTTCATGTTTCGTTTTATTGTTACCATGGAAATGGATGCGACTCGGTTCAAAACCTGCTTCTAAAGCTGTATATAATTCACCTTCAGAAACAACATCTAACTGTAAATCTTCCTCAGCTACAAGTTTGACCATTTGAATGCAAGTAAATGCCTTTGAGGCGTATGAAATATTGTATTTTAATCCACTATCTTTAAATGCGCGATGGTAACGGCGCATCTGTTCTCTAATTTGTAGTTCATCATAAACAATGGTAGGTGTACCAAAGCTTTGTGCAATCGTTTTTAAACTAATACCATCCATTGTTAATTCGCCATTTTGATTATATTTAACAGTCATTTGAAATGTACTCCTTTTTTAAAGAATCATGATTCATAGCACTTAATTGTTCAGAATTTGCACCAACACCTTTAAAGGTATATTCATCGATGCGGATATCATTATTATAAAGAATAACTTCATCTTGTGCATGTACATTGCCATCTACTTCAACAAACATATGGCTCATCATTAATGCACGTATCGGGTAGCGTTTACCATTGATAAGTGCTTCATGTTTAGCACGAGTTCTTAAAATTCCATCGCCATAACCGATATCAACTACAGCTAATTTTGTATTGTTTTTAGTCACTTCAAAGGCAAAGCTATAACCGCAATAATCACCAGCTTGTACTTCGCGCACTTGAATAACATGTGCTTTTACAGTTAATGACTGAACTATATCATGTTGATTCAGTGAACTATATGGTCTTGAACCGTATAACGCAATACCTACACGCGCATGTGTATGGTGGGGTAGTAATATTTGTCCTTCCCGATAAAAACTCGCACTATTTTGAGCATGGATTAGGTCGAACTGATAACCTTCAGATAAAAGTGCTTCAACAATTTCCATCCATTGTGAACGTTCAACATTATAATCTGACACATCGAATTCATCAGCATATCCAAAATGGGTCCATAAACCACTAATAATCATTTTTGCATTTTGATTATGATGGTGATCTTTCAATACTTCTTTAATTTCGTTTAAATCTTTAAATCCAGACCGATGTAATAAATTTTCAAATTCTAAGTGAACATGAATACCTGCTAAATCATTTTTATGGTTATAGTAATATGTCAACGACGGCAAAGTCATGTGTATTTGATGTTCACGGACTAAATCAAACTCGTAAACTGCATTCATTAAAAAGATTGTTGCATCTGGAGCAAGTTGTCTAATTTGAATTGCTTCTCGTAGTGATGTTGTGCTAAATGTATCTATACCTGCATGGATAAACTGAGTTACAGCAAATTCTAGGTCATAGTGATATGCATTATTTTTAACAACTGCCATTAATGGCTGATTGTTTTTGACTGTGATTGCATTTTGTAAAAATATTTTCTTATTTACAGACCATGTTGCTGTCAATGTATTACACCTCTTTGTAATTATTTAATAAATTTTCGTAAAAATTAACCACGTTTATTAACACTTTTTCATCAAAATTTAAATGTGATGTGTGCAAACCAGTTACAAAACCTTTATCTTCATTTCGTGTTCCTATAAAAACAAAGTAAGCTGGAGCTAGTTGTTGACCATAAAAACTAAAATCTTCCCCAAATAAGAATGGCGTTGGTTTGTCATAGACATTTAAATCAGCTTTTATTAAGGCGTCCTCTATTTGAGTACGTAATTTCGGACTATTGATTGTAGGGGGATAACCTTCTGCAAATTTAACTTCACAATCTACATTAAACAGAAGCTTGACACTTTCTGCTATCTTGTGCATTTGATTTTTAACGATTGTTAAATCATCAATATCATATGTACGAATTGTACCTTCTAAATAACCATTACTTGGTACAGTGTTAATCGCTTCACCAGCTTTAAAATGACCAATATGAACAATATTTCGTTTCAAACCGTTAAGGTGAAATTGTTGAATTTGTGATATTTGAGTTAATACATGTTGTAATGCTTCACCACAAGAATGAGCTTGTTCTTTATCAGCAACATGACTTGACAGGCCTGTTAAGAAAAAGCGATACTCTGTTGCGCTGGCCGTAATTTCTTCATCTCTTATCACTGCAATGCCTTCATCAGCAAATGGGTTAACATGAATACCAAATACCGCTTCAATTGGATACTTATCAAAGGCACCGGCTTTTATTAATCGATTTGCACCGCCACCAGTTTCTTCTGCAGGTTGGAAAATGAAAACGACATTTTGCGGTAATTGACCTGCGTCTTGCATGTCTTTGCAACGTTGTACAAAAAGCATTAATGCAGTTGTATGACCATCATGTCCACAAGCATGCATCACATGATCAGATTGACTGCGATAAGGCACATCATTTTCCTCTAAAATAGGTAACGCATCAATATCAGCTCTATACGCTATCGTATGTGAGCCATTACCTTCTAAGTATGCAATGACGCCAGTTTCCAATGGGCAATCGTATTTAATATTTAAACTATCTAAAAACGCTTTAATATAAGCAGTTGTTTCAAATTCATGTAAGCTTAATTCAGGATGTTGATGTAAATGACGGCGATGTTTCGTAACAAATTCTAATTCATTCATAATTATCAATCCTTTGTGTTAAATTACTATATAAATAGTGTAACGTATTTCGAAATTTGTGATCATAAGTTTATTCAATGATAAACAATAAGGTTGAGACATAATCGTATCTCAACCTTGAAATTATTATACGTTGACGTCACTAGTCATTCAGTTTTCTTAATGCTGCTACAATCTCTTTTTTAGTATCTTGTACTTCAGAAGCTTGCTTAATCACTTTTGCAGGTGTACCAGCAACAACTGCACCAGCTGGTACATCTTGTGTCACAATCGCGCCAGCTGCAACAATAGCACCTTTACCAACACGTACACCTTCTAAAATAACTGCATTTGCACCGATTAATACATCATCCTCGATTATAACTGGTGATGCACTAGGGGGTTCAATCACACCTGCCAATACTGCGCCAGCCCCTACATGTACATTTTTACCAGTTGTAGCACGACCACCGAGAGTAGCATTCATATCAATCATTGTACCTTCGCCAACGACTGCGCCAATATTAATTGTTGCGCCCATCATAACGACAGCACCATCTTCAATAATGGCTTGTTCTCTAATAAATGCACCTGGTTCAATACGTGCATTCGTATTTGTTAAGTCTTTTAATGGAATGGCAGAATTGCGACGATCCATTTCAATTTCTATATCTTCGAATTGACTACCATATGCTTCGTAAAAAGGTTTCCAATCATCCGCTTCACAAAAGATTACTTTAGATTGTTCTGAACCAAATACTTTAAAACTTTCTGGGTATGTGATGCCTTCAAAATTACCATTTAAATATACTTTTATTGGTGTAGACTTTTTAGCATCACTTATATATTGAATAATTTCTTCAGCTGTTAAATGTTGTACCATAAAATAATCGATCTCCTTTAATATGTTTATAAGTTGTCAAACGTATAAAAGCCGTTTGGTTTATTAACTAAGCGTTCTGCTGCTTGTATAGCACCATTCGCAAAAATATCTTTTGATTGTGCACGATGTGTGATTTGAATCGTTTCATCAGTGCCAGCAAATAGAACTTCATGTTCACCGACAATCGTACCTCCACGAATAGAATGTATACCAATATCTTGTGGCTGGCGTTTTTCATTTAATTCATGTCTATCATACACAGGTGTTACATTTTCTTTCAAAGATACGATCACATCATACAATTTTTCTAACGTACCACTTGGTGCATCTACTTTTTTATTATGATGTGCCTCAGTCAATTCGATGTCGAAATCATCAAGTAGGGGAACAGCAGCTGCTAAAATTTTAGTCAGTGCATGAACGCCATAACTCATGTTCGCGCTGAAAAATACAGGCATATTTTGACTCAATTCATCTAACTTATTAAGTAGTTTTTCTTTCTCGCCAGTTGTTGCCACAACTAATGGCAAATGAAACTCTTCATCTAATAATGGGAATAATAGATTCGGATTTGAAAAATCTATTGCAACATCGGCATCTTTAACATCTGCAATATGTTGATATTGTTGATATGGCGTTGTTGCTTTCGGTGTATTTTCAATGACCCCAACGATTTCATGTCCTTTTTCTTCTGCTAATCTAGCAACGCGTTGATTCATTGCACCATAGCCAATTAGTAATATTTTCACTCATTTTCACCCGCTTTAAATGTGTCATATGCTTCACGAAGCACTTTAGTATCTGTATCTTCTAGGCTAACCAATGGTAAACGTAATTCATAGTTTCCAAATTCTAAATAACTTGTTAAAGCTTTAATAGGAATTGGGTTAATATCAACTGATAGGGCTGATAACAGTGTGCCGATTGGTTTAAATTGATCTTGAATATCTAATCCACTTTGTTGAGCATCGTATAACGCTTGAAATTCTTTAGGAATGACATTGGCAATAACAGAGATAACCCCTTGACCGCCACGTTGATAGTATTCGACGACGTTGTCATCATTGCCACTATATAATGCAAATGAATTTGTATCAATTCGCTTTTTCACTTCTTCTAAATACTCAAAATCATTCGTAGCATCTTTTAAAGCAACTATATAAGGATGTTGACTTAATATTTCTACAGTTTCTGGTTCAATTGTCATGTTCGTTCTTGAAGGAACATTGTACAGCACGACTGGTAATTTCACAGCATCTGTAATCGCTTCAAAGTGTTTGACTAAACCACGTTGGTTCGTTTTGTTGTAGTAGGGCGTAATTAACATAATTGCATCAGCCCCTAAGGCTTTAGCTTGGAATGAAGCTTGGATTGACTTTTCAGTATCATTAGTTCCAGTTCCAGCTATGACAGGAACACGTTTATCTACAAGATCAATAACTGTTTTTAGAATGCGTTCTTTTTCATCTGTTGTTAAAGTAGGGCTCTCAGCAGTAGTTCCATTAACGATGATTGCTTGGGCATTATTTTCTAGTAAAAAATTAACGTGTGCTTTCAAAGCTTCAAGATTAACTTTGTTATTTGTAAAAGGGGTTGTAAGTGCAACGCCAACACCCTCAAATAAATGTGTCATTTTAATTCGCTCCTTTTAAACGCATAACTTGTTCCAATACTTGTACAGCATTTAATGCAGCACCTTTTAATAAATTGTCTGATGTACACCATACATGGAAAGTATTTTCTAATGAATCATCTCTACGTATACGGCCAACAAACACTTCATCTTTATTAGTGGAATTGATTGCCATTGGATATTCATTGTTCTCTGGATTGTCTACTAAAACAACGCGGTCATCTTGATCAAATAACGCTTTAATATCTTCTGCTGTCGTTTCTTTGTCAAGCGTTACATCAATTTCAACACTATGACTATCTTGAACAGGCACACGTGCGCATGTTGCTGTTACTTTTAAGTCTGGCGCATTTAAAATTTTTCTCGTCTCATCAATCATTTTTTGTTCTTCTTTTGTATATCCGTTTTCTAAAAACACATCAATATGCGGTAACACATTATTATAAATTGGATGTGGATATGCTTCTGGTGCTTTACCATTTACACCTTCAGCTAAATCTTTCTTACCTTTCATCCCTGAACCTGATACAGCTTGATATGTTGTATATGCCACTCGTTTTAAACCATAAGCATCTTGCAATACTTTTAATGGCACAACAGATTGAATCGTAGAGCAGTTTGGATTGGCAATGATACCTCTTGTAAATGTAGGTTCATTGACTTCCGGAACGATTAAATCAATATCTTCTGCCATACGCCATTGACTTGAATTGTCTATAACGATTGCACCAGCTTTTTCAAAGAGTGGGGCAAAGTGTTCGCTTGTACCGCCACCAGCACTCATTAATACATAATCGAAATGTTCACTAGCACGAGCATCAGTTAATTCTTGTACTGTATATGTTTTTTCTTGAAATTCAACTTCTTGCCCTGCAGAACGTGCTGATGAAAATAATACTAATTCATCGAAAGGAATATTTTTACGATTTAATGTCTCCAACATTTTTGTGCCTACTAATCCTGTTGCACCCACAACTGCTAACTTTGTCATAACTTGTCACTCCATTTTATAATAATTTCCAATTTTTAGAATATTTTAACAATCATTTTACCATTAAATGTTAAATGCGTCATATAGTTTTTCTACCGCTTGTTGCCCATTAAAATCATCAATGACGTATGAAATACTTATTTCAGATGTTGTTGTTTGGTAGAAAGGTATATTATTTTCAATTAATGTCAAAAATGCTTTTGATGCCACACCTGACATATCACGCATGCCTGAGCCAATTAATGAAATTTTGACATAATGCTCATTGATTTTATAAGCTAATGCTTCATATTGATTCTTTAATGTTTCAAGAATCATAGAAATTTGATGAAAATCACTATCTTTAATCGTGAAGGATAGTTGTAGCCCATCCAAGTTGACGATTTGTGAAATCATATCAACATTTACAGCACCTTCTTCAAGTTCCGTAAATAGTTGGGTAAGTAGCTGATTGTCAGGTAGGGGATAACTAATTGTTACATGCATCATATGTTTATCCAAAGCCACACCAGTAACTGCTTTTTTCTCTAATATTTCTTCATTTGACATAATCCATGTTCCTTTCACGTTCGATAAAGTTTTTCCTAAATATAAAGGGATATTATAGTTTTTAGCTAATTCAACACTTCTTGTTTCAAGTACACCAGCACCTAAAGCGCTCATTTCCATCATTTCTTCATATGAGACGATGTCTAGTCGTTTAGCCTTTGGTAAAAGTCTTGGGTCAGTGGCATACACACCATCAACGTCGGTATAAATTTCACAAGGTATTTGATTACTAACAGCAAGTGCCACAGCGGTCGTATCAGAACCGCCTCTGCCTAAAGTTGTTAATTCCTGATGTTCATTGATGCCTTGAAATCCAGCAACTACTAAAATATCGTTTTCTTGAAAGGCTTGTTCAAATGTTTGAGGATTAATTTGAGCAATTTTACTTTTTAAATGATGGCCAATGGTTTTAATACCCGCTTGATAGCCAGTCATTGCTTTGGCATTCACACCGATATCATTTAATACCATTGATAAATAAGATACAGTTTGTTGCTCTCCGGTTGTCAATAATAATGCCAGTTCTTGTTGTTTTGGTGCTTTAGTCAAGGTCGATACATTCGTCATTAATTGATCTGTTGTGTTACCCATAGCACTTACAACGACAATTAATTGTTCATCTTGATTGACTCGCTCCTTTAACATTTCAGCGATCCTTTTTATTTTTGTAAAATCACTGACGGATGATCCGCCAAATTTCAACACACTTCTTGTTACCATATAATCCTCCTAATTGTTAGGAAGGGCACACAATAATAAAAAAAGAACAAGTTCGGAATGCGAACTTGCTCTTAATCTATATACAAGTGATGCACTCCATTATTTTTAAATAATGACAAACTCTCAGCTCTTAACCAAAAAGTCCAACAAATTATAACTGCTATTATAATCGCTTCGGCATCGCACCCTTTCAAATTCAGCTGTTAGCAGACAGTAATCTAAACTTTACTCATGATTGATGCGCCTCATCAAAATATTATTAAATTGGTATGTGTTCATTATACATATGACAAATATGAATGTAAACCGATAATTTAGATTTTTTGGAATAACCTGAAAATTCAAGTTATAGCGTTGCTTATATTTTAAAAGGTGGTGATAATGAGACTTTTTGAAAAATAAAATTCAAAATACTTATAGCATACTCCATACTCAATATGCACATTAAATAAATGTACTCTTTTAATGCGGTGATAACTGTATTTGTAATTTAGAGAAGGGGTGTTCACTGTGCTGATGTGCTAAAAAATAAAATAAAAAGGACACCTTGATGCTATAAATATTAGCATCGAGACGCCCAGTTAATGTCTATTAAATTGAATATAGTCTCGGACATGAATCAATGCCCTAGGCCCTGCAATGTTATATTGACAGTAGTTGACTGAATGAAAATGACTTTGTAGCTAGCTTTTTTCAATCCTTGTCGGTGCCACACATAGAGAAATTGGATTCCTAATTTCTACAAACAATACAAGTTGCGGAATAAGTCCCAATATAGAAGGTGACAGTAAGCCAACTTACAATAATGTGCAAGTTGGTCGGGCCTCAACACAGAGATTTTCGAAAAGAAATTCTACATATTATGTTTATTTTAAAACGCCGATTTCTTGCAAGTATTCTTCATATGGAATTTCTTTTGAAACGCCGCCTTGTTTATTTAAATCGATAACACGGTTT
>NZ_JACYHC010000772.1:0-1438 GCF_017152085.1 Staphylococcus sp. EG-SA-2 | reverse complement strand
TGTTAAACATAATAATGTCATACCCCAGCAGAGTGCCATCAGTCTTAAGTCTTCAGACATCCATGCTAAAGATGCAAACGACGTAATCGCAGTGAACAATGGAAAGTAATGTCTATAATGATGATCACCTAGTAAATATCGCATTGAAAACTTTTGAATAATAAAACCAAGCGCCATTACAAAGCCAGCTAATAACCAAGATAAACGATCTATTTTAAATGGACCTAAGACATGTTGACCATGAATACCGAAAAAGCCAATGACTGCAAATAATACTGGCATGACTAGTATGTATAAATGTAATTTAATATATCTCATTGGCATAACTGGTGCTAAAAACAACAAGCCACTTATCAATGCAATGATAAGCGCAATAACAAACAGTGAAAATAGCAATTGAAAACTTAACACTGCATAACCTCCTTATTTCTAATCTCTCGCATAATTGCTTATGTATAAAATAAAAACCTACAATAGTAGATTCTGTACATAATGGCAGAAAATTTACTATTGCAGGTTTCAGTTTAACTAGACACTGCATCACGGTACGTTGATATACCTTGTTGCATTGTTCTCTTTAAGCGTGCTCCCATGCACATATGTATATAAAATGTTACTTCTGTCTGTTCAATTCATCTTCATAAATATGCTTTGCCTAGACGAGACCTAACGTGTTATTCGTTTTAAACTTATAACATAAAATATAATTAAATTTCTGCTTCATGTCAAATTCATGAGCTTAACCTCTATTAAACCAATGATTGTAAAGATTTTGTAAATGCACCTGTACAGTTAGGCAGTATTTCCCGTCCTTTTAAAATAAAAAATTCGCAGTTATGATCATAACAATTCAAGTTAGGAAAAAAAATCAATTACGCACAAGATAACTATGTACAATGAAGTTAACTCATAAGCAAAGGAGGTAATCTTAATGGGTATCATCGCTGGCATCATTAAAGTTATCAAAAGCTTAATCGAACAATTCACTGGTAAATAAGATTTCATAACAAACAAAGGAGGTCTTTCACATGGGTATCATTGCAGGAATCATTAAATTCATTAAAGGATTAATTGAGAAATTCACTGGTAAGTAAGTTATAAAAATCTCATAGATATGAACATCTTATTTGAAGGGGGCCATTCACATGGAATTCGTAGCAAAATTATTCAAATTCTTTAAAGATTTACTTGGTAAATTTTTAGGTAACAACTAATCTCAAACATTAACAATCAACAACTCATCACTATGTTAAATCAACATACAGGAGGACAAAACGATGGCTATTGTAGGTACTATCATTAAAATCATCAAAGCAATTATCGACATTTTCGCAAAATAATTTAAGCGAATTGAATACTTAAAATTCTCAGGCCACTATACCAATAGGGATGGTGGCTTTGCTTTGTGTTGATTTATTGATGTGAGGTGAGTCTTGTT
>NZ_JACYHC010000771.1:0-1451 GCF_017152085.1 Staphylococcus sp. EG-SA-2 | reverse complement strand
CCACATAATATTCAAATTACGAAAGAATCACCGAACTACTCATTCTAATTAAGATAAAGGAGAACGACAAATATGGAAATGGCAAAAGAACAAGAGTTAATCCTTGTCTTAGACTTTGGTAGCCAATACAACCAATTAATTACACGCCGAATTCGTGAAATGGGCGTTTATAGTGAATTACACGATCATGAAATTTCAATTGAAGAAATTAAGAAAATGAATCCAAAAGGTATCATCTTATCAGGTGGTCCAAATTCAGTTTATGAAGAAGGTTCATTTACAATTGATCCGGAAATATATAATTTAGGAATTCCAGTACTTGGTATTTGTTACGGCATGCAATTAACTACTAAATTATTAGGTGGTAAAGTTGAACGTGCCAATGAACGTGAATACGGTAAAGCAATCATTAATGCGAAGTCAGATGAGTTATTCGCTGGCTTACCAGCAGAACAAACTGTTTGGATGAGTCATTCTGATAAAGTTATTGAAATTCCAGAAGGCTTTGAAGTTATCGCTGATAGCCCAAGCACAGACTATGCAGCAATTGAAGATAAGAAACGTCGCATTTATGGTGTGCAATTCCATCCAGAAGTACGTCATACAGAATATGGTAATGATTTATTAAACAACTTCGTACGTCGTGTTTGTGATTGTAAAGGACAATGGACGATGGAAAACTTTATCGAAATTGAAATTGAAAAGATTCGTCAACGCGTAGGCGACCGTCGTGTATTATGTGCGATGAGTGGTGGCGTAGATTCATCTGTTGTTGCTGTATTATTGCATAAAGCAATTGGGGATCAACTAACATGTATCTTTGTAGACCATGGCTTACTTCGTAAAGGTGAAGGCGACATGGTTATGGAACAATTCGGTGAAGGGTTCAACATGAATATTATTCGTGTTAATGCGAAAGATCGTTTTATGAATAAATTAAAAGGTGTTTCAGATCCTGAACAAAAACGTAAAATCATTGGTAATGAATTTGTATATGTATTTGATGATGAAGCATCAAAACTTAAAGGTGTAGACTTCCTTGCGCAAGGAACACTATATACAGACGTCATCGAATCAGGTACTAAGACAGCACAAACAATCAAATCACACCACAATGTTGGTGGATTACCAGAAGACATGGAATTCGAATTAATCGAACCAATCAATACATTGTTTAAAGATGAAGTACGTAAATTAGGTATTGAATTAGGTATTCCAGAACATTTAGTGTGGAGACAACCATTCCCAGGACCTGGTCTTGGTATTCGTGTACTTGGAGAAATTACTGAAGATAAACTAGAAATCGTTAGAGAATCAGACGCGATTTTACGCCAAGTGATTAGAGAAGAAGGTCTTGAAAGAGAAATTTGGCAATACTTCACAGTGTTACCAAACATTCAATCAGTAGGTGTTATGGGAGACTACCGTACGTATGATCACACAGTAGGTAT
>NZ_JACYHC010000770.1:0-1456 GCF_017152085.1 Staphylococcus sp. EG-SA-2 | reverse complement strand
TAACTTTAACATCTTTGATACCTTTTTCAGTTGAATCTTGTTTGCCGTCTTTATTACTGTCGTACCAAACATAATCACCTAAACTATATTTTGGTGTTTTATAGAAACCACTGTCTAATGTCATGTTATCTGCATCTTTAATGACACCTGTTGTTGTTAAACCATTAGAATCTTTTTCAGTATCATTTCCAGAAGTTACTGAAGTTGGTGTATAACCTGATGGTGTCTCGAATTCAACTTTATAAGTTCCATTGTTTAAATCAGTGAATTGATATTTACCATTTTCATCTGTTGTAACTGTTTTTAAAACTTTGTCGTTTTCATCTTTTAACGTAACTGTTACACCTGAAATACCCTTTTCATCTTTATCTTGAACACCGTTTTTATTTGTATCTTCCCATACATAGTCACCTAAGTTGTAAGTCGGTTTGTAGAAACCAGAGTCAATAGTATCGTTATCTTTATCTTTAATGACACCTGTTGTTGATGTACCATTTGAATCTATACCTTCATCAGTTCCTGAACCTACTTGTGTTGGTGTGTAACCTGATGGTGTTTCGAATTCAACTTTATAAGTTCCATTTTCTAATCCAGTAAATTGATATTTACCATCTTTATCTGTTTTAGTTGTTTGTAAAACTTCACCGTTTTCATTTTTCAATGTAACTGTTACGCCTGAAATACCTTTTTCAGTTGAATCCTGCTTACCATCTTTATTTGTATCTTCCCATACATAATTACCTAAATTATATTTTGGTGTTTTGTAGAATCCACTATCTAATGTCATGTTATCAGCACCATTAATAACACCTGTTGTTGTTAAACCATTAGAGTCTTTTTCAATGTCGCTACCAGATGTTACTGTAGTCGGTGTATAGCCTTCTGGTGTAGTAAATTCAACTTTATAATTACCATTATCTAAATCAGTAAATTTATATTTGCCATCTGCGTCTGTTGTAACTGTTTTTAACACGTTACCGTTTTCATCTTTTAATGTTACCGTTACGCCAGATATACCTTTTTCATCTTGGTCTTGGATACCATTTTTATTTGTATCTTCCCAGACATAGTCACCTAAGTTGTATTTAGGTTTGTAAATACCTAAGTCTGCAGATAAGTTATCTTTGCCATTAACTGTAATAACTGAAGATAAGCCGTTTGAATCTAATTCTTCGTTATTACCTTGTTTTGAAGGGGTTACTTCATAACCTTTTGGTAAGTTTGAAAATTCTACACGGTAATCTCCATTAGGTAAGTTTGGAATCAAGTATGACCCATCTTCTTTAGTAACTGCTTCTCCTACTTTTGTATTTGTATTATTATCAAATACAGTTACAGTTACATTGCCAACGCCTTTTTCTCCTAATTCTTGAACACCGTTTTTATTAGTATCTTCCCATACGTAGTTACCAATTTTATATACTTCTTGACCAGCTCCGCCACTTTGGTTATTAGT
>NZ_JACYHC010000769.1:0-1459 GCF_017152085.1 Staphylococcus sp. EG-SA-2 | reverse complement strand
AGGAATAAACCAAACTGCAACATGGTACTAATTGTAATCATTAGGCGTCTCCTTTCTAAAGATTTCAGTAATGCCACCATAGGCACCACCTCCTTATACTCAGATAGCCACCATCTATCCAACTTGCCCAAAGCATATTATAGCACATATACTTTTTTTACTGCTTGTATACTTTCAGATTATTCTCGCTTTGTTCAAAACTATCTATAGAAATTTTTTATAAAACTTACAAACAGCAGTAAAAAAGTGAATGTTTTAAGTATAGTAATAAAATAACTTATGGTACTTTTTATAGATTTTAAATTTTTTCAGCCAAAATTTCACTCAAGTTGTATATAAATATATATCAATATGCATATTTTTAGACTTAATCGTTTTATTATCTCTATATATCCTCAACTGTGTATCTGGATATTGTCCTTGAGCACCAAATAAATCATAACCAACCGAATCACCAGAAGAAGGGTGAAACTCAATTAATCCTCTTTGTATTTTTCCATTAAATGCATCTGTGTTATATAAATTATATGTTTCATGTAAATAATGTCTTGACTGAAGGTCTAGCTCCTGAACAGTTACTTCTTTTTTATTAGTTTTAACCGTTCCCAAAGGTACTGTATTTTGTTTACCATCTATCCATAAGTTAATCGGTACTTTCTTTTCTTCCTCCAATTGATTATTATCATGTAACGTTACACCGCCATACATACAAGCTGTTTTGAATGGTGTACCCCCAGTACATTGATAACCATAATAAACACCATATAAATCCACTTTTTTCCCTTTGTATATATTGGCGGTGTCTTTTGAACCAAGGTCTACTAATAAATCATTATACCATTGATGACCTGTAAAAAAATCATTAAACAATATAGTGTTCTTTAAAAATTGATCATTACTCTCTTTATTTTCAATTATAGCACTTCCATTATGATAATAGGTTTGTCTAAGATTGCTTAAAGCAGTTCCCTGCAATTCAGACTTTTTTTGCAAATCTTTTCCATTTATTTCTTCGCTTTTCTCGCTACAATTTACAAATGGACTTGTTATCAACGTTAGGGCAATAAATGAAAGTAGTATAAATGTTGTTTTTTTTATTTTACTCACCTCTAAAGCATAATTCCATATAAACTTGTTATTATCCGAAATATTTGTATAATAGATTATTTTTGTTAAAGTAATTATTAGTTATATACAATAATTATGGAATGATCATTATTTACTTATACATACATATATTACTATACCTTTTTTATACTTGTCTATAATATAATAAAAAGATTTCATTTTTACTCTATTATACATTTCAGATATCTTACTTACTTGGTATTGACAACACTTCCCAACTTCACTTGCAGTATGCTTCCTGTCTTTTGAGCTGTGTAATACCATGTACGTACCTCTTTTCAATCAAAATAAAAAGCCAGTGCCGATGCACTGACCAAAAACATTATTTACA
>NZ_JACYHC010000768.1:0-1461 GCF_017152085.1 Staphylococcus sp. EG-SA-2 | reverse complement strand
GATGCTGATCGTTTAGATTTACAATTTATTCCTGACAATACAGCAGTTGCTGATGCTTCAAGAATTACAACAAATAAAGATGGTTATAAATACTATTCATTCATTGATAATGTAGGTCTATTCTCAGGATCACATTTATATGTCAAAAATAGAGATTTAGCACCGAAAGCAACAAATAATAAAGAATTTACAATTAATACTGAAATCGGTAACAATGGTAATTTTGGTGCTTCATTGAAAGCAGATCAATTTAAATATGAAGTAACATTACCACAAGGTGTAACTTACATTAATGATTCATTAACTACAACATTCCCTAATGGTAATGAAGACAGTACAGTATTGAAAAATATGACTGTTAATTATGATCAAACTGCAAATAAAGTTACATTTACAAGCCAAGGTGTGACAACGGCACGTGGTACACACACTAAAGAAGTTTTATTCCCAGATAAATCTTTAAAATTATCATATAAAGTTAATGTTGCGAATATCGATACACCTAAAAATATTGATTTTAATGAAAAATTAACATATCGTACTGCTTCAGATGTTGTAATTAATAATGCGCAACCAGAAGTTACACTAACTGCAGATCCATTTTCAGTAGCGGTTGAAATGAACAAAGATGCGTTGCAACAACAAGTAAACTCACAAGTTGATAATAGTCATTACACAACAGCATCAATTGCAGAATACAATAAACTTAAACAACAAGCAGACACTATTTTAAATGAAGATGCGAATCACGTTGAAACTGCAAATCGTGCATCTCAAGCGGATATTGACGGTTTAGTAACTAAATTACAAGCTGCATTAATTGATAATCAAGCAGCAATTGCTGAATTAGATACTAAAGCTCAAGAAAAGGTTACAGCAGCACAACAAAGTAAAAAAGTTACGCAAGATGAAGTTGCAGCGCTTGTGACTAAAATTAACAATGATAAAAATAATGCAATCGCAGAAATTAATAAACAAACAACATCACAAGGTGTCACAACTGAAAAAGATAATGGTATCGCAGTGTTAGAACAAGATGTGATTACACCAACAGTTAAACCTCAAGCGAAACAAGATATTATCCAAGCAGTTACAACTCGTAAACAACAAATTAAAAAGTCAAATGCATCATTACAAGATGAAAAAGATGTAGCAAATGATAAAATTGGTAAAATTGAAACAAAGGCAATTAAAGATATTGATGCAGCAACAACAAATGCACAAGTAGAAGCCATTAAAACAAAAGCAATCAATGATATTAATCAAACTACACCTGCTACAACAGCTAAAGCAGCAGCTCTTGAAGAATTTGACGAAGTTGTTCAAGCACAAATTGATCAAGCACCTTTAAATCCTGATACAACAAATGAAGAAGTAGCGGAAGCTATTGAACGTATTAATGCAGCTAAAGTTTCTGGTGTTAAAGCAATTGAAGCGACAACGACTGCACAAGATTTAGAA
>NZ_JACYHC010000767.1:0-1465 GCF_017152085.1 Staphylococcus sp. EG-SA-2 | reverse complement strand
AAACTCATAATCATTATTACAATGACTAACATACCACAAATTAGATACATCCATTTAAATCCTACTAAATCGGAAATAGGTCCCATCAATGCGCCACCTAACGATATACCTAAGTCTGCACAGGCAATAAATAAACCTAACAACATATTACGACCTACTTTTGGTAAGACGAAGCTTAAGTATGATGTTAATGTTGGGTACACCATTGCTTGCGTCATTCCTATTAATATCGCACTACCATAGAAAATAATTGCACCTACTTGCGGACCAAATGCCACTACAAATGACGCGATTACTAATAATGATAGTACAGATACCATATATTTAGGATGCCACATACCATCTGACGGAATGTATTTCCTTAAGTAAAATCTTGCCGCAACAACTGCGATGGCCTGTATTGTCAAAAAGATTCCCGCATTCGCGAATCCTAAACTCACTGTGTATAACGGTACAAATGTACTAACTGCACCAAATACAATCGATGCAACAATCATGATAATACCACTGTTCAACAACTCTTTATTTTTGAAAAATTGCGCAAAAACAGTTACAGCGTTAAACGGCATTTTTTCAATCTTATCTGACGTATCGGGTTCCTGTTCAGCAAAGGTCACGCGATAGCCAAAGAATGTTGTTGTTAATGCGATAAAGATAATGACAATTGCAAATAGTGAAATATTATTTGCATTCCAAATACCTACGGCAACTAATGGTCCAATTAAGTTTGGAATCGTTGAAAATAGCGAGTACAATGATACACCTTCAGAACGATGTTCCTCTGGTAATGCATCAATAATACCTAACTGTAAAGACATAGAAAAGAATGCCGTACACACACCTTGCATAACACGTGCTACGAAATAACCTTCTAATCCAGTAAAACCATAAATAATTAAAGCTATGGCATTGATGATCAAAATAATTCTTAAAACTTTAATGGGACCGACACGAGCAATAATTTGTCCTGCCCATGGTCGAAACACCATTGCTGTTAACATGTATGCCCCCATAACGATACCGATAACCGTATTCGTTGCGCCTAAATCATGCCCTCGTAACGGTATAAATACGTTTAAGATTGCATTGGCACTAAAGAACATCAATGTTAATATATATAATCTCAAAAAGGGCCAAGCCATTGCACCTTTCATTATCTCACTCCTTAGAATGATAGTTGTTTTTCTATTAATTCTCTTGTATAAGCATTGTCACTTTTATGCAATGCGCTTGTCGGAATTTGTTCTTCTATTTTTCCGTTTTTAAAAATAATTAATTGATCACATAAATACGTGGCAGCTTGAATATCATGTGTGATAAAAATATAACTCAACTGACGCGTTTCACGTAAATGAATCAATAAATCTAATATTTGTGTTTGAATTGACATGTCGAGTGAACTAATGGCTTCATCAAACAAAATATATTTAGGGTTAATACATATTGCACGCGCAATCGCAACACG
>NZ_JACYHC010000766.1:0-1475 GCF_017152085.1 Staphylococcus sp. EG-SA-2 | reverse complement strand
TAAGATGAAATTGATTTAAATGAAGTAAACATATATATGACATACAAAAAATGAAAATGACACAGAGACGTATGTGTTGTTTAGTGTTTTAAAATTCAAGTTTAAAAAATGCTTTTAGATACATAAGGGACTTTCGAAATATAAATGCATTAAAATGAATTTCTAACTTTTTTGACTGACATTTAATATGAATCATATATAATAGAAGTTAATGATTAAATGTGGGAGGTTAAATCATGATTAATGCTGAACCTATTATCAGTAAAATGAAAAATCAAAAAATTAATTATGACAAGGTGTTGAAGAAATTAATCGGGCAGTGGGAAAGAGAAGCAATCAGACCTAAAATCTTATTGCATAGTTGTTGTGCACCTTGTAGTACATATACATTAGAGTTTTTAACACAATATGCAGACATTGCAATTTATTTCGCGAATTCAAATATTCATCCGAAAAATGAATATTTACGACGTGCTAAAGTGCAAGAACAATTTGTGGAAGATTTTAATCGCAAGACTGGTGCGAATGTGAAGTATATTGAAGCACCTTATGAACCGCATAAGTTTGTGAAAATGGTGAAGGATAAAGAATTAGCTGATGAAAAAGAAGGCGGCTTACGTTGTACCGCTTGTTTTGAAATGCGTTTGGATATTGTAGCGAAAGCAGCTGTAGAACATGGCTATGATTATTTTGGCAGTGCAATCACGTTATCACCTAAAAAGAACGCACAATTAATCAATGAACTTGGTATGGATGTCCAAAAAATATACGATGTGAACTATTTGCCAAGTGATTTTAAGAAAAGTAAAGGTTATGAGCGTTCCATAGAAATGTGTAATGACTATAATATCTTTAGGCAGTGTTATTGTGGATGTGTCTTTGCAGCGATGCAACAAGGTATTGATTTTAAAACAGTTAATAAAGAAGCGAAAGCATTTTTAGAACAATATCCAGATTAATCATTGGAAATGAGATAAAAGGCAAGAACGTATACATGCCATATCCCATTAAAAATTATCAAATAGAAACCCGAGATTTTAGTGAAATGAATCATACTAAAATCTCGGGTTATTTATATAATCGTAAATATTGTAGATATAATGAATAACTGGATCCTGAGACATAAAACAATGTCTCACTCTAATTACATCATTTTATGAACAAATCTTATAATTGCTAAAATGACAATGACAAGTGTTGAAATAAGTGAAAACACTTTAAACTTTTTATAGTCATTTTTCGTTTCATTTTCTCCTGTTTTCATCATTTCACGTAGCTCTTGCTCGATTTCTAAATCAAGATCTGTTTTACGATAACCATTCAAACCTTGACGTTCATCTTCTTCAGGTTGATTTTGTTGCTGTGTGTCTTTGTTGTCAGAAGTCGCTACTGTTTTTTTATTATCTGTTTCTTTAGTCATAACAAACGCCTCCGTTATAAAACGCTATATTTAATGATATGTGATATTTAAGCCA
>NZ_JACYHC010000765.1:0-1480 GCF_017152085.1 Staphylococcus sp. EG-SA-2 | reverse complement strand
TTGGTGATGATGAAGTGATTGATATTAATTGCGAAACACCTTCGATAGCAATGACATAGATTATTGGAAGATTAAATCAAAAATAAAGAAGACCCTAGTGGCCTTCTTTTTTGTCTAATTCTTCTTTAATTTTTTCAGGAGATTTTAATTGATTTGCTGGTTTTAGTAACTCACTTAATCTTTCACTTTCTATCATAGTACCACCAAACTGATAATTATGTTCTGGAGACCCATATGCAACAAAATCAGCTTTTTTGTTTTCATTGATGTAACCTTCAATTACGGCATCGCCCATAGGTCCTCTTTTTAAACTTGTGAAATGCACAGATTTAATCGTGTTTGGTTCTTTAGTATTATGCTTGAGATAAAGTGTAATACGCTCCTGTTGTTCTTTATAGTAAATTGCTTTTTGTTTTTCTTTTTCGTCATATTTCACTTTTAAATAAATGACTGTAGCAACTATACATATACATAATATGACACCAATAATTACAAAAACATGTTTTTTGTTCATTAAAGTAACTCCTAAAATGTGGTGGAAAATGAAAAATTTTTTGTAATCTATAATTATGAACATTACAGATTATAAACCATAACACTAACATCGCCCCATTCATTAACTCGATTGTTAAAATCACCAGTTAGTGAAAATTGTGCAAGGAATAATTGCCTATCATGCTTTTATATCATTATTGCCTTACTAATATTAACAAAACCGATAGCTATTACATTAAATGTCTATCTCCCACACCTCAAACACATTTTTATACAGGACGCACTGTAATTTCATTCACGTTAACGTGACTCGGTTGTGTTAATGCATACAATACCGCTTCTGCAATATCTTGTGGATCAAGCTTTTTACGATCACTTGGATTATATGCGGCAGTTATTGCTGTATCTACCATTCCTGGTGAAATGCTTGTTACTTTAACACCTGTCTTTGCCAACTCTTTTTCTAATCCTTGAGTAATAGTGTGAACTGCTGCTTTCGTCGCACTATAAATCGTACTACTTTTCGTTACTTCAAAGCCAGAAATAGATGCAATGTTAATAAGATGGCCACTTGATTGTTCTAACATAGTTGGTAATGCAGCCTGTACCGTATATAAAGTGCCTTTGATATTCACATCAATCATACTATCCCACTCATCTACTTGATAATCAGTAATCTTAGACGACAACATTTGCCCCGCACTATTGATAACAATATCCAAACCACCGAATGTTTGTTGTGCAATTTTTATCAATTCATCGACTTCTTCTTTATTCGTTACATCTGTTGGCACTACCTTCACACTATCTTGTGACAATTGATTCGCTACGTTTTGTAATTTTTCTTTATTTCTACCTGCTAAGACAACTTTCGCCCCTTCTTCATGTAGTAATGTTGCAATTGCTTCTCCAATACCACTACCTGCACCTGTAACTACTGCTATTTTATCTGTTAATACTGTCATAATGATCGACTCCTTTGATT
>NZ_JACYHC010000764.1:0-1494 GCF_017152085.1 Staphylococcus sp. EG-SA-2 | reverse complement strand
ACTGATTCTCTTAATGGAGTAACAACTTCTGCTTTTTTAAATAAAGATACAGGCAAAGTAACTCTTGGGATGACTGGGACTAATATACAAGGCGAAGCCTTTAAAAAGTTAAAAGAAGGTGAATTTTCAAGACAAAATGTTACCAATGCTTTGGAAACAGTTAAAGATGGATATGCAGATCTTAAAATATTATATTCTCCTGCATCTGATCAAAACTATAGATATGCGAATACACAAGAATTTATAAATAAAATAAAAAGTAAGTATGACATTGATTTTATTACTGGTCATTCACTAGGTGGAAGAGATGCGGTAGTTCTTGGAATGAGTAATGGTATTCCGAACATTGTGGTTTATAATCCAGCTCCTATTTCTATAAATAGTTTGAATCCTAATTCCCCAGATGGAAAACGATTGTTAGAGTTATATAAAAATTATAAAGGTAATATTACTAGGTTTGTTGCAGAAAATGATGCATTGACAGAAAATCTGAAGAAATATAAGCATTATGTTTTTTTCGGTAATGATAAAGTCTTTAAAAATGGTAAAGGTCATGAAATGGAAGGCTTTCTGACCGAAGAAGAACAAAAAGCTATAAAAAAAGAACTTAAAAAACTACAAGGTTATGCAGAAGAAAATAATAAGTCATTTGTAAAGAATTCAAATAATGCTATCTCTAAATTAGCTAGTATAGAATTACTTAGAGCAAATATGATGACTACAAATGGAGGAGGATTATCTTCTTCGCAGCAAAAAGTTTTAGAAAGTTTAACAGCTTTAACAATTGCGCAGTCATTCAGTCAACTGATAGACGATGAAATTAATCAAATCAAAAAAATGTATAATGAAAAGAAAAAGGAATTTGGAAAAAATTGGGAAGACGCTCAAAAAGCTGGAAAAGCTGTAGGTGAAGATTTGAGTGTAAATGGAGTTCTCAATGCTTTAGATGAAGGTCAAGTGAATGAAAGTAGTATGGTAAGAGAACCTGAACAAATGATATCTGCAAAAGAAAGACAACTTTCAACGATAGGGTCTTCTGTATCAAATTATATTATGAGAGTTAGACTCAGTATTAATGAAATCGTTGATAAAGATCAAGTGCTTGCATCACAAATAGGTGGATTACTATGATGTTTAATCAAATTAATAATAAAAATGAATTAGAAGAATCATATGAATCTGAGAAAAAACGTATAGAGAATGAACTGCATAATTTAAATGAACTTAGGCATAGAACTCGAAAAGAAAATGAACGTAGTTATGATGTTTTTCAATATTTGAAGCACGAAATGAATTATAGTGAAGATGCCCAAAGGAAAATGACGAGAAATATAGAAGCGTATGAGCAAGAAATCAATGAGATAATTAGAAAGCAAGAATGGAAATTAGAAGAATATAAAGAAGACTTAAAAAAGTCTTATGAAAAGCAGTTAGATAAACTAAGTGACTGATAATTTGGAGGAGATTAAATGACTCTAATAGAACCAGATATGA
>NZ_JACYHC010000763.1:0-1494 GCF_017152085.1 Staphylococcus sp. EG-SA-2 | reverse complement strand
ATAAACCGTCACGTGCTTCTTGCGTAAGGTTACGACCAATTTGTTCTAAATAATTGCCGTTGCCACCTTGTTGCCCTTGTTGTCTTTGTGCTGCTTGTTGAAAAGCTTGCGCACTTTGTTCAGCAGATTGATTGCTACCTTGTTGTGTGAGTTGCGCTAGTTCTTCAGGTGAAACTTCTTTACCATTAATATAGTACTTTTTGTTACCGACTTGATTTGAACCTTGCATATCTTGCATCATTCTTCGAAAAATTGAATCAAAGTCGCTATTGAAAAAACCGTTATTCATATAACATCACCTCTAAATTTTTTTGAACTAAACAAAAAAGAAATTACTTTTGAAGCGTTATGCAAACTATATACAATTGCAATTGTACTTTTCCACTAATAATAGGTGATAAAACAGAATATTTTTAAAACTTTATGAATATTGTGTGTTATTTTTAATAAGTAATTATAGGTTTAATAAAATATTAAGGATCCATTGCATTTTCAATATTTTAATTTAAGATTTGGTTTACAAAGTAATAGGTTAGCACGTGTAGTAAGTTATGTAACTGTATATTGCAGCAAAGGGATAGCTGGTATTACGTGTTTATATACGTAATTGACGACTTATTTATTTTTAAAAAATGTGAACATGAATATTTTCTAATTTAACAATTAAGGCGTATGATTAGAAAAAGGGGGAATTTTTATGGAGTATAAGAGTTACTATGATTCGCCTGTAGGACGATTGGAACTTTTGAGTGATGGGGTAAGTCTGACCGCTGTTTTGTTTGAAAATCAACAAGGTGATGGTACTAGGGAAGAAAATACGTCTTTAGCGATATTTAGAGAGGCGACACAGTGGTTAGACGCGTATTTTAAAGGTGACAATCCTGAAATCACAATACCTTTAAAGCCAACAGGTAGTCATTTTCAACAGTGTGTTTGGAATGAATTAAGACAGGTTCCTTATGGGACTCTAACAACGTATGGTGCTATTGCCAAAAAAGTAGGTAAGGTGCTTGATAAGCCAAAAATGTCAGCCCAAGCGGTTGGAGGTGCAGTCGGAAGTAATCCATTATCAATTATCGTGCCATGTCATCGTGTTGTCGGTAAAACGGGTAGCTTAACAGGATTCGGTGGAACGATTAATAATAAAATTAAGCTGTTAGAGTTGGAGAATATCGATATGTCAAAGCTTTATATACCTAAACACAGTACAAAGCCGTAACGTATAAGGGGTATATTAAAAATTTCAATAATGTGTCAAATAGGCATAATGAATTCATTCAATACGAAGTGTTATAAATAGAGAACAGCAGTAAGACGATTTCAATGAGAAGCTGTCTTACTGCTGTTTTTAGGTTATATTTAAATGTCTTTCAAATACACAGATTACTCTGGTCTGTGATATTCGCGAACGTTATTTTCAATATTTGATAAGTAGAAAATATGACGATCTTCATGAACAGCATCTTGTTCTTCGTCAAATTCAACGTCATCAAA
>NZ_JACYHC010000762.1:0-13061 GCF_017152085.1 Staphylococcus sp. EG-SA-2 | reverse complement strand
CATTCTCATTCAGTCAAACACTGCCAATATAACATTGTAGCGCCTAAGACATAAATTTTTATCCAAGTCTAAATGCAATATGTAACAAACAAGCTAGAAACACATATGCAGGTATGTTCATCAGTAACATGTAATGAATCAAATCAATATCATTCATGTTCGATGATTTCTTCGCATTGTTTCTAGCTTTAATTTATCATTATTTAATTTTAATAACCAAGGAGATGATAACGTCATTCTTTAGTACGCTGTAATCCATTCCCTTTTCATCAAATTCAAATTATAATTGTAATGCTTCTTCTACAGATTTATATTCCATTTCAAATGCCTCTGCAACGCCTTTATTGGTTACGTGACCTTTGTAAGTATTTAAACCTAATGATAATGGTTGATTTGATTTAAATGCTTCTCTATACCCTTTATTAGCTAGCATGAGCGCATAAGGTAGCGTAGCATTATTTAAAGCTAACGTCGAAGTACGCGGTACTGCACCTGGCATATTTGCAACTGCATAATGAACCACACCATGCTTAATATATGTAGGATCATCATGTGTCGTAATTTTATCAGTTGTTTCAAAAATACCGCCTTGATCAATAGCAATGTCAATAATAACTGACCCATTTTTCATTTGTTTAATCATGTCTTCTGTTACAAGTCTTGGCGCTTTAGCACCTGGAATTAAAACTGCACCTATTACTAAATCACTTTGTTTAACATACAACTCAATATTCAACGGATTTGACATAATTGTATGTACACGTCCACCGAATAAATCATCTAATTGTTGTAAACGCTTTGGATTAACATCTAAAATCGTAACATCTGCACCTAGTCCTAGTGCAATTTTAGCTGCATTTGTTCCTGCTTGACCACCACCGATAATAGTTACTTTACCCTTAGGTACTCCTGGGACACCACCTAGTAGAATTCCCATACCACCATTAAGTTTTTGTAGGAACTCTGCGCCAACTTGAGCTGACATTCTTCCTGCTACCTCACTCATTGGTGATAACAATGGTAAAGATCGGTCTGGTAACTGCACAGTCTCATATGCAATACTAATTACTTTTCTATCTATCAAAGCTTGTGTTAATTTTTCTTCATTTGCTAAATGAAGATAAGTGAATAATACAAGCCCTTCTTTAAAATATGGATATTCAGATTCAAGTGGTTCTTTAACTTTAATAACCATATCCACATCCCAAACTTTTGCTTGTTCAGCAACAATCTCAGCACCTGCTTCTTTGTAATCTACATCTTCAAAGAACGATCCTGAACCCGCATTTGTTTCCACTAAAACAGTATGCCCACTTTCTACTAAAGCGTGCACACCACTCGGTGATAAACCAACACGATTTTCATTATTTTTAATCTCCCTTGGTATACCAATTTTCATACCATCCACCTCCATAATCATCTTAACGCGAACATTTTGAAAGCGCAATCAAAAATCCACAAAATTGTAAAGGTTATTACACTGACTTTTCCGAAAATTGTGGTAAAATATAATTAAGAAAGAACAAGGAGGCACTTACTATGATTACTTACAAAAATATTTTAATCGCAGTTGACGGTTCACATGAAGCGGAATGGGCATTTAACAGAGCAGTTGGTGTTGCTAAACGTAACGATGCGAAGTTAACAATTGTGAATGTAATTGATTCAAGAACGTATTCTTCTTATGAAGTTTATGATGCTCAATTTACTGAAAAATCTAAGCATTTTGCAGAAGAATTATTAAATGGTTATAAAGAAGTAGCTACTAACGCTGGTGTTAAAGATGTAGAAACGCGTCTAGAGTTTGGCTCTCCTAAATCTATCATTCCTAAAAAGCTTGCACATGAAATTAATGCAGACTTGATTATGAGTGGTACATCAGGCTTAAATGCCGTGGAAAGATTTATTGTTGGTTCTGTATCAGAATCTATCGTTCGTCATGCGCCATGTGACGTGTTAGTTGTTCGTACTGAAGAGTTACCAGCAGACTTCCAACCACAAGTTGCAACAACTCAATTACGTGAAAAATATCAAAATTAAATATAGATGATCATTAGATAACTACTTGATCATTATGAACCAAGTGCAACTTTCTGCACTTGGTTTTTTATTGTTTATAAATAAAACTCACTTAATAATGTTTTCATAATCTTCTTCGACTACTTAATTCTTTAAGATATTCGTGAAAAGAGACATTACACTAGTTAATTTTCAAACAATACAAAAAGCGTCTACCTCCTACATATAATTGTAGCGGAGATAGACGCTTAATATTTATTTAAAAATTATTTTAAACCACCGAATGTCATAACATCACGGGCAATCATACTTTCTTCATCTGTTGGAATAACGACAACTTTAACTGGTGAATGAGGATAGTTAATAAATCCTTCTTTACCACGTAGTAAGTTTTCATTTTTCTTAGGATCCCAGTAAACACCCATAAATTCTAAGCCTTCAAGAACTTTCGCACGAATTTCTACTGAGTTTTCACCGATACCTGCTGTAAATACGATAACATCAACACCATGCATTCTCGCAGCATATGATCCAATATATTTGTGAATTTTAGAAGCAAATACATCTAAAGCCATTTGTGAACGTGCTTTACCTGATTCAGCTTCTTCTGATAAGTCACGTAAATCACTAGATGTACCTGATAATCCTAATAAACCTGATTCTTTGTTTAAGATTTCCAATACTTGTTCAGCAGTTTTACCTGTTTTTTCCATAATAAATGGAATTAAAGCAGGGTCAATATTACCAGAACGAGTACCCATTGTTACACCAGCAAGTGGTGTGAAGCCCATTGATGTATCAATAGATTTACCGCCATCGATAGCTGCAATTGATGCTCCATTACCAATGTGACATGAAATAATACGTAAATCTTCAATTGGCTTATCTAACATTTCTGCCGCTCTTTGTGATACAAATTTATGGCTTGTACCATGGAAACCATACTTACGAATGCCATAATCTTTATAATAATGATATGGCAAGCTATATAGATATGCTTTTTCAGGCATTGTTTGATGGAATGCTGTATCAAAAATTGCCACATGAGGGATATTTGGTAATAATTTACGGAAAGCACGAATACCCATCAAGTTAGCTGGGTTGTGAAGCGGTGCTAATTCGCTTAATTCTTCAATTTCCTTTTCAACCTCATCAGTAATAGCTACTGATTCAGGGAATTTTTCACCACCATGTACAACACGGTGACCTGTTCCATCGATATCGTTAATATCATTAATAATATTATGCGCTTTAAAAGCATCCAACATGATATCAACTGCCTCAACGTGATCCTTGATATCTTGTACTGTTTTAACTTTTTCCCCGTTGACTTCAATTGTAAAAATTGAATCCTTCAATCCGATTCTTTCTATTAAACCTTTTGTTACTAATTCCTCTTCAGGCATTCTAATTAATTGAAATTTTAATGATGAACTACCAGCATTGATAGCCAAGATTAATTTTGACATAAGTAATGATCCTCCATCGTTTGCTTTTTATACTATTTCATTTCTCATTTTATCATTCATACAGTTTTATGACTATACTATTACAGATTATTTTTTAGGACGATTTGTGTCCATCCACTGATTTAACTCTGTCATAAATCCTTGAAATTGTGAAGGATTTTTGAAATCAGGAATATTTGCCAATAATACTTCAACTGGCTTTGTTTCACCCGATTTTTTCTTTTGTAAAATTAATATAGATTTTCGCGCTTTTTCATTTTTAAATAAAGTTGGTGGTAAATTTAAAAATGCTTGCATCTCTGTCTCTGTTGCAATATATTTTTCAAGCTGTTTTACATGTTCACCTGTAAAAATATTACTTGGTACCACTAGAAAGGCATATCCAGCATCTTTTAATGCATTTATTGCTTGTTCTATTAATAAATAATGTGAATAACTATGTCCTTCTTCAAAACCTAGCTTAAACTCCTTACTTCTTTCATCAATTGGATAATAGCCTACTGGAAAATCACCAATAACGATATCTGCTTCTTCTAATGGTAGTGGCATGATGGCATCTTGAGGATACACATCGAAAGGAATTTCTAAGAAGTTTGCTAAATGTACACTAACACGTGATAAAACTGGATCAACTTCAATTAAATGATGCATAACCGCAATTTCAGGTAACACTTCTTTTACAGTAGCACTTAAATGACCGGCACCACTTGCAATATCAACAATATGTAATTCTTCTTGGTTGTTCATAAAACGCTCAACTAAAAATCCTAGTATCAATCCAATTGAATCTGGTGTAATTTGATGATTTGCTTGTATCTTTTCTTCCTGCATTAAACTTAAATATGCAAATTGGAATGCTTTACGTCGATCTTGTAACGTCGATTGTTCTAACAATCCTCTTTCATTGGTATATACTTGTTCCATTGCTAGCCCAAGATTTTCAATAAAACTTTGGCCATTTTCATTATTTAATGTTTTAGCTTTTTCATCTAATGTATGAAACAAGCGTTCCATAATTGTTTGTTGTTCTGCCATATTCGTCCCTCTCCAATAAAAAGTGCCCATAGGTCTTAGCAATCATAGAAAACAATTCTATTTTAATGCTGTTGACAACGATGGACACGATGTATACATTTTAAGATTTATCTCTTTAATGATTAAATATTTTTGTATGCAGCTAAAGCAGCATCAAAATCTGGGAAATCAGTACCTTCACTAACGATTTCTTTATAAACAACTTTATTATCTACATCTAATACAAATACTGCACGAGCTAATAAGCGAAGTTCTTCCATAACAACGCCATAGTTTTCACCAAATGATAAGTCACGGTGGTCACTTAATGTAATGACATTGTCTAAACCTGCTGAAGCGCACCATCTTTTTTGTGCGAATGGTAAGTCTGCTGAAATTGTAAGCACAATCCCCTCTTCTTTAGAAGCTTCAGAGTTGAATTTGCGAGTCTGCTGATCACAAACACCTGTATCAATTGATGGTACCACACTAATTAATTTCTTTTTACCAGCATAATCTGCTAATGTTACTTGATTTAAGTCATTATCTAACACTGTAAAATCAGGTGCAAAATCACCTTCATTAATTTGTTGACCTTTTAAGTGGATTGGTCCACCTTTGAATGTTATTTCAGTCATATACTTGACCTCCTGCATTTTAAAATTCTAACTACATCATACGACAATTTATGGTTTGATTACAATTTTCATGCTTTAATCAAAAGCAAATTTAATTTTATACAAATTGTTGAATATAATCAAAAGCATTTTTTAAAATTAAAATAGCAGTAATAATAATAAATAATACTTTTACATAGCCAACACCTTGTTTGATAGCAAAATGTGCCCCAGTATATGACCCAGCAATCATGCTTGTAGCCATTATTAAACCTATTACATAATCTACTTGTCCTAATACCATAAATAATACAAGCGCACCTATATTAGAAGCAAAGTTCAAAACTTTAGCATTTCCTGCTGCACTTAAAAAATCAAAACCAAAGACTAACAATACAAAAAGCATAAATGAACCTGTTCCCCCACCTACAAATCCATCATAAAAGCCGATTAATATAAAAAGTGCTGCAAATATTATGGCTTTCTTAAATGTAAATTGAGTAAACGTGCGTGTATTGCCCCAATCTTTTTTAAGTAATGTGAATATAAACACCGACGAAAGTGCAATAATGATTAGAGGTTTCAATATTTGTGACGGAACCATCGTTGCAATATATGCGCCACATGCAGATGCCAAAAATACAAAACCAAATAATTTGGCAACAACAAATAAGTCCACTTTACCGGACCTTATAAACTTTATCATACTAGTTAAAGAACCAAATGAACTTGCCAATTTATTTGTACCTAAAGCCACAGATGGTGGTAGACCGATTGCTAATAATGCTGGCGTAGAAATTAAACCGCCACCCCCTACAACCGAATCTATAAACGCCGCGATAAAACCAAATAAAATTATGATTATAATCATCGTTAAGTTCAAATCCATAGTTTAACATCCCCTTATGTTTAAATTTACTCTAGGATTTTATTTATAAAAAGTCATTTATTAATTGGTTTGTTTGCTGTTCTTTAATAGTTTTATAATCACTAGTTATTTCAAGTGTTTCAATATTTTCAACAGCACGATTAATCATCTCTTCAAAATCAAAGACACTTTCATATTGGACTACCTTTTCAAAGTTTGGTTCGGTTACTGGATTTTTAGGGGTGAAAATTGTACAACAATCTTCAAATGGTTGAATAGATGTTTCAAATGTACCAATTTCTTTCGATTTAATAATAATTTCTTCTTTATCGTAAGTTAATAAAGGACGTAATACAGGAGTAGAAGTTACATTATTAATTGCATACATGCTATGAAGTGTTTGACTGGCTACCTGCCCTAGGTTTTCACCATTTACAATAGCTAAAGCCCCTATTTGATGTACTAATTTATCAGCAACACGCATCATCATACGTCTCGTTGAAGTCATTGTATATCTTGGATGTACAACTTTATTTACCTGTTTTTGCAATTCTGTAAATGGTACAATATGCAATTTAATTGGTCCAACACGTTCAGCTAAAATACGTGTCAATTCAATAACTTTTTCTTTTGCTTGATCACTTGTAAATGGTGGACTATGGAAATGAATCGCTTCAATTGTTACGCCACGTCTCATCACTTCCATTCCAGCAACTGGTGAGTCTATACCGCCTGAAAGCATTAGTAACGTCTTACCACCAGTACCAACTGGTAATCCGCCTGAACCCGGAACAACTTCTTCATACATATAAATTGCATCTAATCTAACTTCCACTCGAATTTCATGATCTGGACGTTTGACATTAACAGAAACATTTTCAATTTGTTTCAATACGGTACCACCCAATTCACGTTGTAATTCATACGTATCCATTGGGAAATTTTTATCGGCACGCTTCACATCAATTTTAAATGTGCTGTTTTCTTCAAATTGCTGCGCAAATTTAATTGCCGCTGCACTCATTGCCTCTATTGTTTTTTCTACTTTTAATACTGGACTAATAGATTTAATACCGAAAATTTTTGATAATCGATATGTTATTTCATTTATATCTGCATGGTCTTCAAGTTCAATATACATACGATCTCGTTTGCCTTTAACGACAAACCCATCAAGTCCTTTTAATGACTTATTTACATTATTTCTTAATTGATTTACAAATTTTTTTCTATTTGAACCCTTTAATGTTAACTCCCCGTATCTAACAAGCAAGTGATCATACTTCATTATTTTAGCAACTCCTTAATTTCCTCATAAATGATGATAAATATTTCTTTAAACCTTGCTATATCTTCTTTAGTTGTAGTAGCCCCAAATGATAATCTTATACTACCTTCAATAGATTTGTCTGATAATCCCATTGCAGCCAATACTTCATTTAATTTATTACGTTTAGATGAACAAGCACTCGTCGTAGATATCATAATGTCATATTTTGAAAAAGCATTAACTAATACTTCACCTTTTACGCCAGGAAAACTAATATTTAAAACGAATGGTGAACCTGAAGTTGAAGAATTAATATAAACTCCATGATATTTATTTAAAAATTGACGGACGTCATTATTTAACTCAGTAACAAATGCATTCAATGCTTCAAAGTTTTCATTAGCTATCTTCATCGCTTTAACCATTGCAATATCATTTGGCAAATTAACTGTTCCACTTCTAACGCCATATTCTTGACCACCACCATGGACAGTTGGTTCAACATTTTGAATGTGATTTACAAGTAAGACGCCTTGGCCTTTTAAACCATTAAACTTGTGTCCACTTAAACTAATACTATCTATGTTATTGAGATCCATTGAAATTTTGCCGAATGCTTGAACCGCATCTACATGAAAATGTGCCTTAGGATAATTTTTTATAACTTTAGCCATTTGTGGAATAGGCTGTATTTGTCCAGTTACATTATTTACATACATACATGTTACTAAACCGACTTTGTCTGACACTAATTCTTTGAAGTGTTCTAAGTTAATACTGCCATCTTTCTTTACATCAACATATTTAACTTTAAATCCTTCGTGTGCTTCCAAATATCTTACAACCTCTAATACGGACGGATGCTCTAACACGGATGTAATTATTTCCTTCGCTGTATCAAATTTACGATAGGCAATACCTTTTAAAGCAAGATTATTGGATTCAGTTGCACCACTAGTGAATACAACATCATAATTTGTTTTTGAATTAATCATTGCATTAATTTGGGCTTTTGCTTGTTGTAGTAATTGATTTGCCTGCAAACCAGCTTTATGCGGACTATTCGGATTATAATACATTGATTGATTTACTTTTAAATAAGTATCTAACACTTCTTCAAATGCTTTCGTCGTTGCCGCATTATCTAGATATATCAAAATAAACACTTCTCTTTCATTAATCATCAATCGTTAAAATTGTTTTACTCAAGCATTATACTATTATCCGACAAAAAATAAAGGTTATAGCGCAAAATAATCTTATTTCTACTTATTAAATAAGAATTAGACTATTTCACTCTATTTAAACAGCTGTGTGATTATGCTTTTTTCACTACTTATATTAATTAAAACAACACATTTGATTACGTTTATCTTTAAACAATTGCTATTTATATTTATTGTCCCTTTCATTTATCCATATAAAAAAAGAAGCTAGACAACGTATCGTTGGCTAACTTCAATTATTAAACTCATCAGTCCAATTTGACAGAGTGCTCATATTATTTAAGTATAACTACATACTAGTTTCTATTGCTTAATAACTTCTTCTTCAATATGTTTAGTGACACCTGGCTCAACACTTTCAAGAGCTTGCTCTGCAATTTCAATCGCACGCTTATAGCGATTATTTTTAAATAATCGTTCAGCTTCATTTAAGCTCTTATCAACATTGCTATAGTCCTTACGATATCTATTTCCATATTGAATTAATTTCTCTGCATAAACAGCATTAACAAGAACATCATTTGCTTCATCTTCAAATGTATTCATTTGAATCACAATTTTAGACACTTTATCTTTTAACTGTTTAACGTGTATTGGACGTTCACTAAATTGTTCGTTAACATCACGAACTTCATGATCAATTTCATTTTTCATGATGATAAACCTTTCAGGAACGCTTGTTAAGTTAGAAGCAAGTAATCGACGATACACTTCTTCTTTCTTCGATTGTACTCGTAGCAGATTGTCTTCTGCTTCTGCTTCATCTTCACGCAATTGAATCAGATGATTTTGTAGCTTTTCTTGTTTGTCATTAATAACTGTGACATGATCTTCTAAATATTGTAAATTATCCTGAACCTCGCTATATCGTACAGCAGATTTAGACATTTCTTTTAAAATATCATCATATACAGAAATTAAACTTTGAATTTCATTTTCAAATTGACGAACACTTTGAGCATCAGATTCATTTATATAGTAGTTTTCACGTACATATTCAATTTCTGTTTGCAATGTATAATTCATGTCTTTAGCTTTGAATAAGTTATCCGTAATGATATCTTTTGTTTCTTCGACATCATTTTTAGCTTTAACTTCATGTTCAATTAAATCATACATGTCATCTAACTTATCATTGATATTAGCTAGTTTATCATTAGCTTCTTCTAATTCTAAGCGGCTAATTAATGGTTCAACGAAACTAAGCTCTGTTTTTAAGCTTTGTAATGTACTGTCTACTTTTACGTGATCCAGATCATACCCTTCAACTTTAAGATCACGGCAACCATATTTTAAATCTTGGAATTGACCAGGTAATTCTTTTTGAGTTTCTCTAATTAATTCTGGTATTTCTTCCATATAAGATCTTAGCTGTTTCATTTGTTCATTCAAGGCAGCTATATGGTTGTGCGCTTGTACATAATTACCATCAGCTTTTAGTACTTCATATTGCTCTAACCTTGGCTCAAACTTTTCAATTTCAGTTTCAAGTAGACTTGCTGCCTCACCAAATTGATGACGATTTGCTAAAACATCACGTTTCATTTCACGATAATCAACCTTACATTTGTCATATAATTCATCATTATCTTTGTATAACGCAATAATTTCATTTACATCTTCTAATTGTTGCTGATAGCTTTGTTCGTAACTATCCATCAACTCATTTGCATCATCAATTTCACTTTGAGATGCGTTGAAACTAAATTTATCTAATAAAGCCTCAGCATTATGGATTTTTTCTTCCACAGGAGCTAGATACTTATTTGTACTTTCTACGTTGTCCTTTTTCATTGCATCGTATTTCGTTTTTGTTTCACCTTTTAAATTCAACTTAGATAATTGTGCAAGGTTTTGATCAAAAGGTAACGTCTCAATTTCATTTTTACGTTCGATTGCTTTTTCAATAATTTGTCGTTTATTTGAACGTAAATAGAATAATACACCTACAGCAATCAATATAATCACAATTATTGCCAAAATGATATATAACACCATATGCTTCTCCTCCTAATTTATCATTACTATTATAACGTAATTTTGCTTAAGGATAAATTATAAAATGAATTTATTGCCATAATATTTTCGAAATTCTATACTATTATAAAATCTATGAAAATAAGAGGTTTTAAATATGACAACAATTAACCCAACAAACTACACATTATTAAAGAAACAAGCAGCAAGCCTTATTGAAGATGAACATCATATGATTGCGATTTTAAGTAACATGTCTGCCTTATTAAATGATAATCTAAATCAAATTAATTGGGTTGGCTTTTACTTATTGGAACAAAATGAACTTATACTTGGACCTTTCCAAGGACACCCCGCTTGTGTCCACATTCCAATTGGAAAAGGTGTATGCGGTACAGCCGTTTCAGAACGTCGTACACAAGTTGTAGCTGATGTCCATCAATTCGAAGGACATATCGCTTGTGATGCTAATAGTAAGTCTGAGATTGTCGTTCCAATTTTCAAAGATGATAAAATTATCGGCGTCTTAGATATCGATGCCCCTATAACGGATCGATTTGATGACAATGACAAAGAACATCTTGAAGCAATTGTTAAAATTATTGAAAAGCAACTCGCATAAAAGGACATCAGCATTTTCAATAAAGTGTTGACAGTTAGCAGGAAAATGTTACAATAATCTTTGTGTGAATTAACGAAAGTAGCAGTTGTATATTATTGAGCGCTATGTTGTTCCCAATGCGGACGTGTCACGTAACTGTCGCTATAAGGTGAAGACACATAAAACAATATATCTTAGTAAGCATGCAACACTCTTTTTTGTTTATTCATAACAACAAAAAAGAATTAAAGGAGGAGTCTTATTATGGCTCGATTCAGAGGTTCAAACTGGAAAAAATCTCGTCGTTTAGGTATCTCTTTAAGCGGTACTGGTAAAGAATTAGAAAAACGTCCTTACGCACCAGGACAACATGGTCCAAACCAACGTAAAAAATTATCAGAATATGGTTTACAATTACGTGAAAAACAAAAATTACGTTACTTATATGGAATGACTGAAAGACAATTCCGTAACACATTTGACATCGCTGGTAAAAAATTCGGTGTACACGGTGAAAACTTCATGATTTTATTAGCAAGTCGTTTAGACGCTGTTGTTTATTCATTAGGTTTAGCTCGTACTCGTCGTCAAGCACGTCAATTAGTTAACCACGGTCATATCTTAGTAGATGGTAAACGTGTTGATATTCCATCTTATTCTGTTAAACCTGGTCAAACAATTTCAGTTCGTGAAAAATCTCAAAAATTAAACATCATCGTTGAATCAGTTGAAATCAACAATTTCGTACCTGAGTACTTAAACTTTGATGCTGACAGCTTAACTGGTACTTTCGTACGTTTACCAGAACGTAGCGAATTACCTGCTGAAATTAACGAACAATTAATCGTTGAGTACTACTCAAGATAATACGTTCAATACAAACACCCACAATTGTGGGTGTTTTTTTTATTAATTTAAAAATGATAGATTCAAAATTATATGGAGCTACCCTATTTTACAATCAACTTAGAATTTACAAGTCTTATTTGTTTAATTATCTTTAGTATTTCATCATTAGTTTTTAAAATTATCAATTGCGATATACGAATCCTCATCCCTCTATCAAATTACCATTCATCGTCTCACTTAATAAATAATTTCGGATTATCTGTAATTAATCCATCTACACCCATTTGTCTTAATTTTTCTCCAGTTTTCAATTTATTAACTGTGTATGGCATAACCTGTAATTGATGATGATGTGCTTTATCAACAAATTTTCTGGCCACTAATGCATAATTAGGATTAACATAACTAGCAATTTGAGCAATTCTTGAAAAGTTTGGCTTTTTATACCAATAATTACGTTTACTACAAAGCACACCTAATTCATATATACTGCCCAATGTGTTTAACTTTTCGATGCATTCGATATCAAAAGATTGTATAACTACTTGTGTCGCATCGACTTTCTTTTCTTCCAAAAATGCCAGCAATTTACATTCTATTTCTGGATATAAATTCGGACTTTTCAATTCAATCAATAGCTTTTTATCATACTTTAAGCATAATGAAAGTACTTCATCTAACGTGGGTATTCGTTCTCCCTTAAAAGCAACATCTTTATAACTACCAAAATCAAATGATTTTAATTGCGATAATGTGTAATCAGCAATACGCCCCTTACCATCCGATGTTCTATCAATTGTTTCATCATGTATCACAACAAAATGTTGGTCTTTGGTCAAATGAACATCTATTTCTAACATAGCAACATTGAGCCCCATTACCTCTCGATAACCGACCATTGTATTTTCAGGAAAATCACTCGGTAATCCACGGTGCGAAACAATTTGTAATTCATCTTTCAGTTTATTCAGAGTCATTGATAAGTCACCTTTCTGTTAAACTTTGATAAACTATTCTAAAATTAAACTATCACAATTATATTGGAGGTTAAAGCAATTGCATCAACATGACTTTAAAGTCCAAACTTCTTGGCAAGGTGGTCGTAACAATGTCGGAAACGTTCAAGGCGACATACTTTCAGAGAATATTTC
>NZ_JACYHC010000761.1:0-1498 GCF_017152085.1 Staphylococcus sp. EG-SA-2 | reverse complement strand
TTACGCAAAAAAGATTTTTTTGATAAAATGAGATAACTTAAATATAAAAAATTATATTAATTATAATATTTAAGTTAAAGAGGGGGATTATGTAAATTGTATTAAAAGTGGAGGGAGAAAATAATATGAATAGTGATAATATGTGGTTAACAGTAATGGGGCTCATTATTATTATTTCAATTGTAGGTTTACTCATTGCCAAAAAGATAAATCCAGTTGTAGGTATGACAATCATACCTTGCTTAGGGGCAATGATTTTAGGATATAGTGTGACAGATTTGGTTGGATTTTTTGCTAAAGGGTTAGATCAAGTCATCAACGTTGTTATTATGTTTATCTTTGCCATTATTTTCTTTGGCATCATGAACGATAGTGGTTTATTCAAGCCGCTTGTCAAACGCTTAATATTAATGACACGAGGCAATGTCGTCATTGTCTGTGCAATGACAGCTTTAATTGGCACAATAGCCCAATTAGATGGGGCCGGTGCGGTAACATTTTTGCTTTCTATTCCTGCATTATTACCTTTATATAAAGCGTTAAATATGAATAAATATTTATTGATTTTACTATTAGCATTAAGCGCGGCGATTATGAACATGGTACCTTGGGGAGGTCCAATGGCTCGTGTAGCTGCAGTGTTAAAAGCCAAAAGTGTCAATGAATTATGGTATGGATTAATACCTATTCAAATAATAGGTTTCATTCTTGTTATGTTGTTTGCGGTATATCTTGGATTTAAAGAACAGAAACGTATCAAAAAAGCAATAGAGAGAAATGAATTACCGCAAACACAAGATATAGATGTACATAAATTAGTTGAAGTATATGAACGAGATCAAGATGTAAGGTTTCCTGTAAAAGGACGTGCAAGAACAAAATCATGGATAAAATGGGTGAATACAGCTTTAACTTTAGCTGTTATTCTATCGATGTTAATAAATATTGCGCCACCTGAATTTGCATTCATGATAGGTGTCTCATTGGCGCTTGTTATTAATTTTAAATCAGTGGATGAACAAATGGAGCGATTAAGAGCGCATGCGCCGAATGCATTAATGATGGCTGCAGTGATTATTGCAGCAGGTATGTTTTTAGGTGTACTAAATGAAACCGGTATGCTTAAAGCGATTGCGACGAATTTAATCAAAGTGATTCCTGCAGAAGTAGGACCATACTTGCATATTATTGTAGGTTTACTTGGCGTACCATTAGATTTACTAACTAGCACAGACGCTTATTATTTTGCTGTGTTACCGATCGTCGAACAAACAGCAGGGCAATTTGGTGTACCGTCTGTATCAACAGCTTATTCAATGGTTATAGGGAATATTATAGGTACATTTGTCAGTCCGTTTTCACCAGCCTTATGGTTGGCAATTGGTTTAGCAGAGGCAAACATGGGCACGTATATTAAGTATGCATTCTTTTGGATTTGGGGATTCGCCATCGTTATGTTAGTAATTGCAATGTTGATGGGCATTGTGACGATTTAAGT
>NZ_JACYHC010000760.1:0-1499 GCF_017152085.1 Staphylococcus sp. EG-SA-2 | reverse complement strand
ATAAACCGTCACGTGCTTCTTGCGTAAGGTTACGACCAATTTGTTCTAAATAATTGCCGTTGCCACCTTGTTGCCCTTGTTGTCTTTGTGCTGCTTGTTGAAAAGCTTGCGCACTTTGTTCAGCAGAGTGATTGCCACCTTGTTGTGTGAGTTGCGCTAGTTCTTCAGGTGAAACTTCTTTACCATTAATATAGTACTTTTTGTTACCGACTTGATTTGAACCTTGCATATCTTGCATCATTCTTCGGAAAATTGAATCAAAGTCGCTATTGAAAAAACCGTTATTCATATAACATCACCTCTAAATTTTTTTGAACTAAACAAAAAAGAAAATACTTTTGAAGCGTTATGCAAACTATAAACAATTGCTCTTATATTTTTCCACTAATAATAGATGATTAAACAGAATATTTTTAAAACTTTATGAATATTGTGTGTTATTTTTAATAAGTAATTATAGGTTTAATAAAATATTAAGGATTCATTGCATTTTCAATATTTTAATTTAAGATTTGGTTTACAAAGTAAGAGGTTAGCGCGTGTAGTAAGATATGTAACTGTATATTGCAGCAAAGTGATAGCTGGTATTACGTGTTTATATACGTAATTGACGACTTATTTATTTTTAAAAAATGTGAACATGAATATTTTCTAAATTAACAATTAAGGCGTATGATTAGAAAAAGGGGGCATTTTTATGGAGTATAAGAGTTACTATGATTCGCCTGTAGGACGATTGGAACTTGTGAGTGATGGGGGAAGTCTGACCGCTGTTTTGTTTGAAAATCAACAAGGTGATAGTACTAGGGAAGAAAATACGTCTTTAGCGATATTTAGAGAGGCGACACAGTGGTTAGACGCGTATTTTAAAGGTGACAATCCTGAAATCACAATACCTTTAAAGCCAACAGGTAGTCATTTTCAACAGTGTGTTTGGAATGAATTAAGACAGGTTCCTTATGGGACTCTAACAACGTATGGTGCTATTGCCAAAAAAGTAGGCAAGCTGCTTAACAAGCCAAAAATGTCAGCCCAAGCGGTTGGAGGTGCAGTCGGAAGTAATCCATTATCTATTATCGTGCCATGTCATCGTGTTGTCGGTAAAACGGGTAGCTTAACAGGGTTCGGTGGAACGATTAATAATAAAATTAAGCTGTTAGAGTTGGAGAATATCGATATGTCAAAGCTTTATGTACCAAAACATAGCACGAAGCCGTAACGTATAAAGGATCCAGGCATTAGGAAAACTTCAATAATGTGTCAAACAGGCTTAGCTAATTCATTCAATACGAAGTGTTATAAATAGAGAACAGCAGTAAGACGATTTCAATGAGAAGCTGTCTTACTGCTGTTTTTAGGTTATATTTAAATGCTTTCAAATACACAGATTACTCTGGTCTGTGATATTCGCGAACGTTATTTTCAATATTTGATAAGTAGAAAATATGACGATCTTCATGAACAGCATCTTGTTCTTCGTCAAATTCAACGTCATCAAA
>NZ_JACYHC010000759.1:0-1501 GCF_017152085.1 Staphylococcus sp. EG-SA-2 | reverse complement strand
TTTTATGGTGGGAAGGTAAAACTTCCTGCTTTTTTTAATACACAAAAAGCGCAATTGCCTCTATAATTTAAAGTGACCAAACCCAAACTAAAGGAGACAAGTGCGCCTATGTGTAATGATACCTTAGAATTACTAAGAATAAAAGATGAAAATATAAAATATATAAACCAAGAAATTGACGTCATTATCAAAGGAAAAAAAGCAACAGTGGTTAATGCTGTACTAACGTATAAGCCTTCGGCCTGTTATTGTTGTGGAGTTAAAAATGAAGGACAAATTCATAAACATGGTAAGCGTGTTTCTCGTATTACTTTACTTAAAACTCAAGGGTATAACACATACCTCAACTTAGCTAAACAACGTTTTAAATGCTTAGAATGCAATGGCACTTTTACTGCTAAAACGTCAATTGTTGATGAGTCGTGTTTTATCTCAAGATGTGTTACTCAAAAAGTTATAGAAGAAGCTACTAAAGTTAAAACAGAGATTGATACTGCAGAAGATAACTGTATCTCTCCATCTACTGTAAGTCGTATTAGAACTAAAGCGGCTAATTCATTACGAATTAAACCGTTTAATTGTTTGCCAGAACACATCGCTATGGATGAATTTAAAAGCGTTAAAAATGTAACTGGATCAATGAGTTTCATTTTTATAGATAATGATACTCATGATGTTATAGATATTTTAGAAAATAGAACTACAAGATTCTTGCGTGCCTATTTCGAGCGATTCGATTTAAAAAATCGACAACAAGTTAAGACGGTTACTATTGACATGTATGAACCCTATGTCCGATTATTTCGCGACCTATTTCCTAATGCAGCTATTATTTTTGACAGATTCCATATCGTTCAACATTTAAATAGGGAACTTAATAAGTATCGTGTACAAGTTATGAATGAATACCGTAATAAAAAAGGACCTAATTATACAATTTTTAAGAATAACTGGAAAGTTCTATTGATGGATACTAGTAAAACCATATTTAGTAAATACAGATGGAATAAATCTTTTAAGGCTTATAAACGCTCATCTGACATTGTAGAATTCATGCTTTCAAAAGACGATATACTACGACGCTCCTACGAACTTGTCCAAGGATTAAGAAAAGATCTAAGGTTATGTAATTGGCCTAAATTTATTAATCGTTTAAATTCAGTTAGTAAAAAGTCTGTGAGTAAAGGTGTATGGAAAGTGGTTAAATATTATAGAAAACATCAAAGGATGTTAAGAAATACAATTTATTACCCAGCATTTAATAATGGTGCTATAGAAGGAATTAATAATAAGATAAAATTAATCAAGCGAATTTCTTTTGGTTACAGAAATTTCAACAACTTTAAAGCACGTATAATGATGATTTTCAGCTTATACAAAGGAGAAAAAAAGAAGACAACCAAGCCCAATAATGGACTGGCCGCCTAATAATAAAAACTCTAAAAGTTGTAATTTAAAATAGTTCTTTAAATTATATACCCACCACATTTGGTGGAGAACC
>NZ_JACYHC010000758.1:0-1504 GCF_017152085.1 Staphylococcus sp. EG-SA-2 | reverse complement strand
AATAATGGTTTAGGCATAAATGTTGCGTGTAAATTATGTTTACGTGCGATTGTTTTAACAACCAATTTAAATGTTTGGATATTATCACATGCTGTAACAGCATCTGCATATTTAAAGTCAATTTCATGTTGACCAGGGGCAACTTCATGGTGACTAGCTTCAATATCGAAGCCCATATCCTCTAATTCTAAAACAATATCACGACGACAGTTTTCACCTAAATCTGTAGGTGCTAAATCGAAATATCCACCATCATCATTAAGTTCTAAAGTTGGTTCCCCTTTTTCATCCAACTTAAACAAGAAGAATTCTGGTTCAGGCCCTAGGTTAAAGTCTGTGAAGCCTAAATCTTCCATTTCTTTTAATACACGTTTTAAGTTTGCACGAGGATCCCCTTCAAATGGTGTTCCATCTGTTTTATATACATCACAAATTAAACGTGCAACTTTACCTTGTCCAGCAGTCCATGGGAAGATTACCCAAGTATCTAAATCTGGATGTAAGTACATATCTGATTCTTCGATACGTACGAAACCTTCGATAGAAGAACCGTCAAACATCATTTCGTTATCAAGTACTTTTTCTAATTGGCTTACAGGCACTTCAACATTTTTAATTGTTCCTAAAATATCAGTGAATTGTAATCTTAAATATCTTACATTTTCCTCTTCTGCAAATTTACGAATGTCGTCTTTAGTGAAAGTACGTTTTGGCATTTTAAAATCCTCCAAATTTTATTTAATAAATCGGGATAAATCACCACGATTTATTGGCAAAGTTTCTCCAATAGGCTTTTGCGTGGCATCTACAATCATCTTTTTTCTTATCTCTTGTTCATCTGTTGTTAAATGCTCTTGTGAGTCATAAATGATTTGTTTAATCCCTTTGATATTAAATCCTTTTTCTAATAATGATTTAATTTCTAGTAATCTTTCCAAATCATTGAGTGAGAACAGACGTTTTTGACCTTCTGTTCTTTCAGGTTTGATGAGTTCATGTGTTTCATAGTAACGTATTTGCCTTGGCGTTAAATCCGTTAACTTACTTACTACACTCATAGAGAAGACAGCCATATTTCGTCTGATTGCATCATTCGATATCATTGTTCCTCTCCTCTACTTTTGAACTTGTTAATAACTTATCATAATTTTTTTAGGATTTCAAAAATATGTCAGGTTTTCTAACATAAAGCTTAAAACATTGATATAACTGCGATTTCGACTTCTAAAACGACATAAAACAATCTACAGCTAAAATATTTTTTCGATTTTTAAAAATAATCTGATAAATCTCCGCAAAAAATTTCACCCAAGACACATTATCATTTAGGGTGAAATTTAATCTATTATATAAGTCCTTGTTCTTTCAACTGATTAACAGCTCTTGTCACAGCAATTTTAACGTGTTCATATGTTAATCCTCCTTGAACATATGCTTCATAAGGAGGACGAATAGGTCCATCTGCAGATAATTCAATCGATGAACCTTGAATAAACGTACCAGC
>NZ_JACYHC010000757.1:0-1507 GCF_017152085.1 Staphylococcus sp. EG-SA-2 | reverse complement strand
TTGTGACGAGGTATAGCACTTACTAAAAGTTGATGTTCAGTGTAATCATAATGTTGAGCGGCAGCTTCTTTACTAGTTAATCCAACACGTGATAATGGTGGATCTATAAATACTGTATAAGGCACGCTACCTCTATTGTCAGTCGTACGTGACTGATTACCATATAACGCTGATTTGATAATTCGATAATCATCTAAAGATATATACGTAAATTGAAGTCCGCCTTTAACATCACCTGCAGCATAAATATGTGGCACAGATGTTTGAAGTTGAGCATTGACTTTAATTTCGCCTCTATCACCTAATTCGATATCAGTATTTTCTAAAGCTAAGGCTGTATTCGGTTTGCGCCCGATAGCCAAAAGTACTGCATCAGCCTCAAAGTTGCCAACATTAGTACGGACTGTTGTATGATGATCGTCAGATGACAATTCAGTCGTTTCAACATTTGTATGCAATGCAATGCCTTTATTTTCTAAGTCAGTAATAGCATGTGCAACGACATCTTGATCTTCGCGTGGCATAAATGATTCACCACGTTCTAATACTGTTACCTTACTACCTAAATTCGCAAACATTGAAGCAAATTCTAAGGCAATATAACCGCCACCTACAATAACGAGATGCTTAGGTTGATAGCTAATGTTTAATAAACCTGTTGAATCGAAGACATGTTTAGCTTGATCAAGGCCTTTTATGTTAGGAATGATAGAGGTAGCACCGGTATTAATAATGATATGAGGTGCAGTAATACTATCGACGATATCGCCATGCTGATCTAATAAATTCACTTCAGTATTAGATTTAAACTGCGCTTTAAAATCCAATACATCAATGTTGTTATCGTCTGCTAATAAGTGGTAATTTTTATTGTTTAGCGCATTGACAACATCGTTTTTACGGTTATAACTTGCTTCAAAAGATTTGCCTTCTAATCCATCATGTACAAGTGTCTTCGAAGGTATACATCCTATATTTATACAAGTGCCGCCATACATTTTCGAAGATTGTTCGATAACTGCGACGTGTTGACCTGTTGATGCAGCATATTTCGCTAAAGTTTTACCAGCTTTCCCAAATCCTATTACAATTAAATCATATGTTTTCATGACATAAATCCTCCTTTTGAATGTCTTCAATGACATCTTTGATTGTTTTTTCATTATAAAAATTAATAATGATATTCTGTTCGTCTTGCTGATAATGTGACATGGTAGTTGCAATATTACGAGCAATTTGACAGTGACTGCCTTCGTCGCCAGTAAATAGACGTGTGTGGTGTTCTTTCTCTAAGACAAAATGTTTATATAATGTTGCTAGAGAGACATCAGCACTTTGATCATTTGCTAAATAACCGCCATCTTTACCTCGTATTGTGTCAATCATTTTTAAATCGACAAGTTGAGTCGTCACGCGTCGTAATTGAACAGGATTTAAACAAGTTAATTCTGCTAATGAACTACTATTGAATTTTTCTGAATGATGCTTAGTTAAAAAAGCTAATACA
>NZ_JACYHC010000756.1:0-1507 GCF_017152085.1 Staphylococcus sp. EG-SA-2 | reverse complement strand
TTGTGACGAGGTATAGCACTTACTAAAAGTTGATGTTCAGTGTAATCATAATGTTGAGCGGCAGCTTCTTTACTAGTTAATCCAACACGTGATAATGGTGGATCTATAAATACTGTATAAGGCACGCCACCTCTATTGTCAGTCGTACGTGACTGATTACCATATAACGCTGATTTGATAATTCGATAATCGTCTAAAGATATATACGTAAATTGAAGTCCGCCTTTAACATCACCTGCAGCATAAATATGCGGTACAGTTGTTTGAAGATGAGCATTGACTTTAATTTCGCCTCTGTCGCCTAATTCGATATCAGTATTTTCTAAAGCTAAATCCGTATTCGGTTTGCGCCCGATAGCCAAAAGTACTGCATCAGCCTCAAAGTTACCAACGTTGGTATGGACTGTTGTATGATGATTGTCAGATGACAATTCAGTCGTTTCAACATTTGTATGCAATGTAATGCCTTTATTTTCTAAGTCAGTAATAGCATGTGCAACGACATCTTGATCTTCACGTGGCATAAATGATTCACCACGTTCTAATACTGTAACCTTACTACCTAAATTCGCAAACATTGAAGCAAATTCTAAGGCGATATAACCGCCACCTACAATAACGAGGTGCTTAGGTTGATAGTTAATGTTTAATAAACCTGTTGAATCGAAGACGTGTTTAGCTTGATCAAGGCCTTTAATGTTAGGAATAACAGAGGTAGCACCAGTATTAATAATGATATGAGGTGCAGTAATACTATCGGCGATATCGTCATGCTGATCTAATAAATTCACTTCAGTATTAGATTTAAACTGCGCTTTAAAATCCAGTACATCAATGTTGTTATCGTCTGCTAATAAATGGTAATTTTTATTGTTTAGCGCATTGACAACATCGTTTTTACGGTTATAACTTGCTTCAAAAGATTTGCCTTCTAATCCATCATGTACAAGTGTCTTTGAAGCAATACATCCTATGTTTATACAAGTGCCTCCATACATTTTCGGAGATTGTTCGATAACTGCGACGTGTTGACCTGTTGATGCAGCATATTTGGCTAAAGTTTTACCAGCTTCCCCAAATCCTATTACAATTAAATCATATGTTTTCATGACATAAATCCTCCTTTTGAATGTCTTCAATGACATCTTTGATTGTTTTTCCTTTATAAAAATTAATAATGATATTCTGTTCGTCTTGCTCATAATGTGACATAGTAGTTGCAATATTACGAGCAATTTGACAGTGACTGCCTTCGTCGCCAGTAAATAGTCGTGTGTGATGTTCTTTCTCTAAGACAAAATGTTTATATAATGTTGCTAGAGAGACATCAGCGCTACGATCATTTGATAAATAACCACCATCTTTACCCCGTATTGTGTTAATCATTTTTAAATCGACAAGTTGAGTCGTCACGCGTCGTAATTGAACAGGATTTAAACAAGTTAATTCTGCTAATGAACTACTATTGAATTTTTCTGAATGATGCTTAGTTAAAAAAGCTAATACA
>NZ_JACYHC010000755.1:0-1508 GCF_017152085.1 Staphylococcus sp. EG-SA-2 | reverse complement strand
TAAGTTTAGTGGTTGGGTTTATGGCTTGGAGTATAATTGCGCCATTAATGCCCTTTATTAAACAAGATGTCAATGTTACTGAAGGTCAAATATCAATCATTTTAGCGATACCAGTTATTTTGGGATCGGTGCTCCGTGTGCCATTTGGTTATCTAACAAACATTGTTGGCGCTAAATGGGTATTCTTTACTAGTTTTATCGTATTGTTATTCCCGATATTTTTCTTAAGCCAAGCACAAACACCGGGTATGTTAATGGCGTCAGGATTTTTCCTTGGTGTAGGTGGTGCAATTTTCTCAGTTGGTGTTACATCAGTTCCTAAATATTTCCCTAAAGAAAAAGTAGGTCTAGCAAATGGTATTTATGGTATGGGAAATATCGGTACAGCAGTTTCTTCATTTTTAGCACCGCCAATTGCGGGTATTATTGGTTGGCAAACAACTGTTAGAAGTTACTTAATTATTATCGCTTTATTTGCATTAATTATGTTTATATTTGGTGATACACAAGAACGTAAAATTAAAGTGCCATTAATGGCACAAATGAAAACATTATCTAAAAACTACAAATTATATTACTTAAGTTATTGGTATTTCATTACTTTTGGTGCTTTTGTAGCATTTGGTATTTTCTTACCTAACTACTTAGTAAATCATTTTGGAATTGACAAAGTAGATGCTGGTATTCGATCAGGTGTATTCATTGCGCTGGCAACATTCTTAAGACCAATAGGTGGCATTTTAGGTGATAAATTTAATGCAGTTAAAGTATTGATGATTGATTTTGTTGTTATGATTATCGGTGCCATTATTTTAGGTATTTCAGACCATATCGCATTATTCACTGTAGGCTGTTTAACAATAAGTATTTGTGCAGGTATTGGTAACGGCTTAATCTTCAAATTAGTACCATCCTACTTCTTAAATGAAGCGGGATCCGCAAATGGTATCGTATCAATGATGGGTGGTTTAGGAGGATTCTTCCCACCACTAGTAATCACGTACGTAGCTAATTTAACAGGATCAAGTCATTTAGCATTTATTTTCTTAGCGGTATTTGGATGTATTGCATTATTTACCATGCGTCATTTATACCAAAAAGAATATGGCTCATTGAAAAACGGTTGATATGTAATACATGACATTCATTTAGTTAAATACAAAGCCTTAATATCATGCGCAATATTCGTAGCATGACATTAAGGCTTTAGTAGTGTATTCATTTTAAATTTAACTATGAAATTGGAATAGATGTTGATGAAGTAGTTTCATTGCTTGGTTTGATTTTAGGCAAGGTAATGGTTAATAACCCATTTTCAAAACTAGCAGTAATATGTTGCTTATCAACAGCTTCAAAATCAAATTGACGCATTAATGATTCTAAGTTACGCTCATCTAAAATGAGTTGTTCAGATTTGTATTTTGCGCTTCTAGTAGCTTGAATAGTGAGCGTATTATTATTGAAATCGATACTAATATCTTCTTTATTTACACCTGCTAGTTCAGCTT
>NZ_JACYHC010000754.1:0-1508 GCF_017152085.1 Staphylococcus sp. EG-SA-2 | reverse complement strand
TAAGTTTAGTGGTTGGGTTTATGGCTTGGAGTATAATTGCGCCATTAATGCCCTTTATTAAACAAGATGTCAATGTTACTGAAGGTCAAATATCAATCATTTTAGCGATACCAGTTATTTTGGGATCAGTGCTCCGTGTGCCATTTGGTTATTTAACAAATATTGTTGGTGCTAAATGGGTATTCTTTACAAGTTTTATCGTATTGTTATTCCCGATATTTTTCTTAAGCCAAGCACAAACGCCGGGTATGTTAATGGCATCAGGATTTTTCCTTGGCGTAGGTGGCGCAATTTTCTCTGTTGGTGTTACATCAGTTCCTAAATATTTCCCAAAAGAAAAAGTAGGTCTAGCAAATGGTATTTATGGTATGGGGAATATCGGTACAGCAGTTTCTTCATTTTTAGCACCACCGATAGCGGGTATTATTGGTTGGCAAACAACAGTTAGAAGTTACTTAATTATTATCGCTTTATTTGCATTAATTATGTTCATTTTTGGTGACACACAAGAACGTAAAATTAAAGTGCCATTAATGGCCCAAATGAAAACATTATCTAAAAACTACAAATTATATTACTTAAGTTATTGGTATTTCATTACTTTTGGTGCTTTTGTAGCATTTGGTATTTTCTTACCTAACTACTTAGTAAATCATTTTGGAATTGACAAAGTAGATGCTGGTATTCGTTCAGGTGTATTCATTGCGCTGGCAACATTCTTGAGACCAATAGGTGGTATACTAGGTGATAAATTTAATGCAGTTAAAGTACTGATGATTGATTTTGTTATTATGATTATCGGTGCCGTTATTTTAGGTATTTCAGACCATATCGCATTATTCACTGTAGGCTGTTTAACAATAAGTATTTGTGCAGGTATTGGTAACGGCTTAATTTTTAAATTAGTACCATCCTACTTCTCAAATGAAGCAGGATCAGCAAATGGTATCGTATCAATGATGGGTGGTTTAGGAGGATTCTTCCCACCGTTGGTCATCACATACGTAGCTAATTTAACAGGTTCAAGCCATTTAGCATTTATTTTCTTAGCGGTATTTGGATGCATTGCATTATTTACCATGCGCCATTTATATCAAAAAGAATATGGTTCATTGAAACACAGTTGATATGTAATACATGACATTCATTTAGTTAAATACAAAGCCTTAATATCATGCACAATATTCGTAGCATGACATTAAGGCTTTAGTAGTGTATTCATTTTAAATTTAACTATGAAATTGGAATAGATGTTGATGAAGTAGTTTCATTGCTTGGTTTGATTTTAGGCAATGTAATGGTTAATAACCCATTTTCAAAACTAGCAGTAATATGTTGCTTATCAACAGCTTCAAAATCAAATTGACGCATTAATGATTCGAAGTTACGCTCATCTAAAATGAGTTGTTCAGATTTGTATTTTGCGCTTCTAGTAGCTTGAATAGTGAGCGTATTATTATTGAAATCGATACTAATATCTTCTTTATTTACACCTGCTAGTTCAGCTT
>NZ_JACYHC010000753.1:0-1511 GCF_017152085.1 Staphylococcus sp. EG-SA-2 | reverse complement strand
AAAGTTGATACACTAAAGGTTATATCGCATCATCAACATCTGTTATATCAAGATATACCAGAACAGTTTTCAATTATGAGATATCATTCATTAATAAGTAACCCTGACAATTTTCCAGAAGAATTGAAAATTACTGGACGTACCAAAGATTGTATACAGTCATTCGAGCATAAAGAAAGACCGCATTATGGTATTCAGTACCATCCTGAATCATTTGCTACAGACTATGGTGTCAAAATAATTACAAATTTCATTAATCTAGTGAAGGAAGGATGAAAACCATGACATTACTAACAAGAATAAAAACTGAAACTATATTACTTGAAAGCGACATTAAAGAGCTAATCGATATACTTATTTCTCCTAGTATTGGAACTGATATTAAATATGAATTACTTAGTTCCTATTCGGAGCGAGAAATCCAACAACAAGAATTAACATATATTGTACGTAGCTTAATTAATACAATGTATCCACATCAACCATGTTATGAAGGGGCTATGTGTGTGTGCGGCACAGGTGGTGACAAGTCAAATAGTTTCAACATTTCAACGACTGTTGCTTTTGTTGTAGCAAGTGCTGGCGTAAAAGTTATAAAACATGGTAATAAAAGTATTACCTCAAATTCAGGTAGTACGGATTTGTTAAATCAAATGAACATACAAACAACAACTGTTGATGATACACCTAACCAATTAAATGAAAAAGACCTTGTATTCATTGGTGCAACTGAATCATATCCAATCATGAAGTATATGCAACCAGTTAGAAAAATGATTGGAAAGCCTACAATATTAAACCTTGTGGGTCCATTAATTAATCCATATCACTTAACGTATCAAATGGTAGGCGTCTTTGATCCTACAAAGTTAAAGTTAGTTGCTAAAACGATTAAAGATTTAGGTAGAAAACGTGCAATCGTTTTACATGGTGCAAATGGTATGGATGAAGCAACACTATCTGGTGATAATTTGATATATGAATTGACTGAAGATGGAGAAATCAAAAATTACACATTAAATGCGACTGATTATGGTTTGAAACATGCGCCGAATAGTGATTTTAAAGGCGGTTCACCTGAAGAAAATTTAGCAATCTCCCTTAATATCTTGAATGGTAAAGATCAGTCAAGTCGACGTGATGTTGTCTTACTAAATGCGGGTTTAAGCCTTTATGTTGCAGAGAAAGTGGATACCATCGCAGAAGGCATAGAACTTGCAACTACATTGATTGATAATGGTGAAGCATTGAAAAAATACCATCAAATGAGAGGTGAATAATATGACGATTTTAGCAGAAATTGTTAAATATAAACAGTCACTTTTACAAAATGGCTATTATCAAGACAAACTTAATACCTTGAAAAGTGTGAAGATTCAGAATAAAAAATCTTTTATAAACGCAATTGAGAAAGAACCAAAGCTAGCAATTATTGCAGAAATTAAATCGAAGAGTCCTACAGTTAATGACTTACCTGAACGAGATTTATCGCAACAAATCTCAGATTATGA
>NZ_JACYHC010000752.1:0-1518 GCF_017152085.1 Staphylococcus sp. EG-SA-2 | reverse complement strand
ATCGACTACTGTTGCAGAAGCACAAGGTAATGAACAAAAAGCAAACAATGTTGATGCAGCAATGGACAAATTACGTCAAAGTATTGCAGATAATGCGACAACAAAACAAAACCAAAATTATACTGATTAATAATGCAACAACTCGTGATAAAGTGGCTGAAATCATTGCACAAGCGCAAGCATTAAATGAAGCGATAAAAGCATTAAAAGAAAGTATTAAGGATCAACCACAAACTGAAGCAAGTAGTAAATTTATTAACGAGGATCAAGCGCAAAAAGATGCTTATACGCAAGCAGTACAACACGCGAAAGATTTGATTAACAAAACAACTGATCCTACATTAGCCAAATCAATCATTGATCAAGCGACACAGGCAGTGACTGATGCTAAAAACAATTTACATGGTGATCAAAAACTAGCTCAAGATAAGCAACGTGCAACAGAAACGTTAAATAACTTGTCTAACTTGAATACACCACAACGTCAAGCACTTGAAAATCAAATCAATAATGCAGCAACTCGTGTCGAAGTAGCACAAAAATTAACTGAAGCACAAGCACTTAACCAAGCAATGGAAGCTTTACGTAATAGCATTCAAGATCAACAGCAAACGGAAGCGGGTAGCAAGTTTATCAATGAAGATAAACCACAAAAAGATGCTTACCAAGCAGCAGTTCAAAATGCAAAAGATTTAATTAATCAAACTAACAATCCAACGCTTGATAAAGCACAAGTTGAACAATTGACACAAGCAGTAACAACTGCAAAAGATAACCTACATGGTGATCAAAAACTTGCTCGTGATCAACAACAAGCAGTAACAACTGTAAATGCATTGCCAAACATAAATCATGCACAACAACAAGCATTAACTGATGCTATAAATGCAGCGCCTACAAGAACAGAGGTTGCACAACATGTTCAAACTGCTACTGAACTTGATCACGCGATGGAAACATTGAAAAATAAAGTTGATCAAGTAAATACAGATAAGGCTCAACCAAATTACACTGAAGCGTCAACTGATAAAAAAGAAGCAGTAGACCAAGCGTTACAAGCTGCAGAAAGCATTACAGATCCAACTAATGGTTCAAATGCGAATAAAGACGCTGTAGAACAAGCATTAACTAAGCTTCAAGAAAAAGTAAATGAGTTAAATGGTGATGAGAGAGTCGCTGAAGCTAAAACACAAGCGAAACAAAATATTGACCAATTAACACATTTAAATGCTGATCAAATCGCAACTGCTAAACAAAACATTGATCAAGCGACGCAACTTCAACCAATCGCTGAATTAGTAGATCAAGCAACGCAATTGAACCAATCAATGGATCAATTACAACAAGCTGTTAATGATCATACAAATGTTGAGCAAACAGTTGATTACACGCAAGCAGATTCAGATAAGCAAAAGGCTTATAAACAAGCGATTGCTGATGCTGAAAATGTATTGAAACAAAATGCGAATAAGCAACAAGTGGATCAAGCACTTCAAAATATTTTAAATGCAAAACAAG
>NZ_JACYHC010000751.1:0-13264 GCF_017152085.1 Staphylococcus sp. EG-SA-2 | reverse complement strand
GATTGTATAGGATGTGTCACTTCTATGACTTTCATAAATTCTATCTCCTTTAATTAAAGACTTTTTTAGGTTTAATTTCTGATTCTTTTGTAGGGTGTACCATATAAATTGCTAATACTTTTTCTGAATCATCATCAATAAATACAATTTGGTCTTTAATTTTGTTATCAAATTCATTTTTATTAAATTTCTGCCCATTTAAAATACGTTTTTTTATGTGCGAATCTTTAATTTTAATGCTTGGCAAACCCTTTAATCCATATTCTAAAGGAAACAATTTATTTTGCAATGAATCCTGCTCATGAAGTTCTTTTATTTGTTCTAATGTAAGGCTATCTTTCAACACAAATCCACCAGACTCGATTCGTGTTAATTTCGACATATGTGCCGGAAAGCCTAATTTCACACCAATATCAGTTGCTAGCGTTCTAATATATGTACCTTTACCACAGATGACGCGTATTTTAAAATGACACTCATTTTCTTTAAAATCTAATTCAGATATACGCCCAATGTCTTTAATATTAACTTTACGCTTTGGTCTTTCAACTGTTTCATTATTACGCGCATATTCATATAATTTTTTGCCATTCACCTTGACTGATGAATACATTGGCGGAATTTGTTCAATAACACCTTTAAAATTTTCTAACAATCGGTCAATATCGTCCTTATTAAAATCTGCTGAGTGTACACCTTTTGTTTCCAATGTATCACCCGTTTGATCTTCAGTCGTTGTACTTCTTCCTATCGATACAGTTGCTTCATAAGCTTTGCCCATATCCATAACATAATCACTAACTCTCGTTGCATTACCTATACATACCGGTAACACGCCTGCAACTTCGGGATCAAGCGTACCCGTGTGACCTATTTTTTTAGTTTTTAATATTTTACGCAATTTGAATACAACGTCATGACTTGTTAAACCGCGCTCTTTATATACTGGTAATATCCCATTATACATATAGTCACCTTCTTTTTTAAAATATATTTTAATAGCGTATCAACTGAATTTATTCATAAAAAAACTGGAAAATGTTAACTATTTCTACACATCTATGTATTAACTGTTTAATGTTAATATACCGATATTAAGAAATTATCAAACATTTTCCAGATACCTAACACTAAATTATCTATCTTGTTTGTGTAAATCTTGAATCATTCGTTCAATTTTATTGCCATATTCGATTGATTGATCATATTCATACATTAATTCCGGCATAATACGTAATCGCATTCTAGAACCTAATTCAGACTTAATGAAGCCTTTTGCTTTATCAAGTGCTTTAAATGTATTTTCTACTTCTTTATCGTTACCTAATACAGTTAAAAATACTTTAGCCTGCGATAAATCATTTGTTAAAACAACATCTGTAATTGTAATAAAACCAACTCGAGGATCTTTGACTTTATTGTTGATGATATCCATTAATTCCTTCTTCATTTGTTCACCAACACGCTCTGCTCTCATACTGCTCATTCTTGTCACCTCTTTATCTTTAAGTTCAATTGTTATTTGCATTTTTTAGTGTAACAATGCTTAAACAATTATTTTAGCTCACACGTTATTTTAATAAATTAAGCCTATAAAATCAAATAAAGTTTGCCGTAAGATAGGCATTTCAACAGAAAATTTTCCAATAATAGTCGACATTATATTTTGTCATTAAAAATCATTCTAGGCCACCACAAAATTTTATACAAAATCATGTCCATATAACGTAACTTTTAATAGGTAATCTATTCTAATAAAAAACCAAAAGCTAGTATCAAATATGCTCCCTATAAAGTAGACACTTAAAAAGTGCAATATTTATAGGGAGCATATCAATCTTAACTATACTTTTAGCTTGTAATTTATTTAATTAACGCTTAATTTCAACCATTTCAAATGCTTCGATAACATCGCCTTCTTTAAGGTCATTGTAGTTTTCAATTGTAATACCACATTCATAACCTTTTGCAACTTCCTTAGCATCATCTTTGAAACGTTTAAGTGTATCTAATTCGCCTTCATATTGAACAATACCATCACGAATAATACGTACACCAGCATTTCGCGTAATTTTACCTTCAGTAACATAACATCCAGCAATAGTACCAACTTTAGAAACTTTGAATGTTTGACGAACTTCAGCTTGTCCGATAACTTGTTCTTCAAATTCTGGATCAAGTAAACCTTTCATCGCTGATTCAATTTCTTCGATAACATTATAAATAACTCTGTGTAAACGCATATCAACATTTTCAGCTTCTGCAGCACGTTTTGCACCACTGTCTGGACGAACATTGAAACCAATGATAATACCATTTGAGGCATTAGCAAGTGTCACGTCTGACTCATTAATTGCACCAACCGCTGTATGAATGATACGAACATTTACGCCTTCAACATCAATTTTCATTAATGATGCAGCTAAAGCTTCAACAGAACCTTGAACATCACCTTTAATAATAACGTTTAAATCTTTCATTTCACCTTGTTTCATTTGTTCAAACAGGTTATCTAATGAAACATTTTTACTTTCTTGACGTTGTTGTACAATGCTAGCTTCGTGTCTTGATTCACCAATACGACGAGCTTGTTTTTCATCACTAAATACAACAAAGCGATCCCCAGCTTGTGGCACATCATTAATACCTGTAATTTCAACAGGCGTTGATGGACCAGCCGTTTTGATTCTTTGACCTAAGTCATTAACCATTGCACGGATACGGCCGTAAGTATTACCAACTACAATCGCATCACCAACATTTAATGTACCGTTTTGTACTAATAATGATGCAGAAGGACCACGTGATTTATCTAATTCAGCTTCGATAACTGTACCAACAGCACGGTTTTTAGGATTTGCTTTAAGTTCTTGAACTTCTGCAACTAATCCTATCATTTCTAATAAATCGTCGATACCATCACCACTTAATGCAGAAAGTGGAACGAAAATTGTTTCGCCGCCCCAATCTTCAGGAATTAAACCATATTCAGTTAATTCTTGCATAACTCGATCAGGATTTGAAGTTGGTTTATCAATTTTATTTACTGCAACAATAATTGGTACTTCTGCTTCTTTAGCATGGTTAATTGCTTCAATTGTTTGTGGCATAACACCATCGTCAGCTGCTACTACTAAAATTGTAATATCTGTTACTTGTGCACCACGCGCACGCATCGTTGTAAATGCAGCATGTCCCGGTGTATCTAAGAAAGTGATTTTTTTGCCATCGTTTTCAATTTGATATGCACCAATATGTTGAGTGATTCCGCCTGCTTCACCTGCTGTAACTTTTGTATGACGAATTGAATCTAATAAAGTCGTTTTACCATGGTCAACATGTCCCATAATTGTTACAACTGCTGGTCTCTCAATTGCTTCTGGATCATCTTTTTCGTCTTCGAAGTAGATTGATAAATCTTCTTCATTAATCACAACTTCTTCTTCAACCTCAACGCCATAATCATCGGCAATTAATTCGATTGTTTCTTGATTTAATGATTGATTGATATTAGCAACAATACCAAGTAAGAATAATTTTTTGATAATTTCTGATGATTCAACATTTAATTTATCCGCAAATTCGCCTACTGTAATACCTTCTTGATATGTCACTTTTGATGGTATTTCTTTTGGAGCAGCTGGTTGATTTTGTGGTTTATTATTCTTGTTATTTTTCTTATTATTTCTATTATTCTTTTTATTGCCTTTGTTGCCTTTATTATTTTGTTGTTGATTCTTTTTGTTATCTTTTTGTTGCCCTTTATTTTGGTTTTGATTGTTTGATTTTTGGTGATTATTTTGAGTGCTTTGTTTATTGTCGTTCTTTTGTTCTTTTTTGAACTTTTTATCTAATGCTTTAATTTGGTCATCTTCCAAAGCTTGCATATGATTTGAAACCTCTATATTCATGCTTTTTAACTCATCTATAATCTCTTTACTCTTTAGATTTAATTCTTTCGCATATTCGTAAATTCTTTGTTTACTCATATAATCACTCCTTATGATATTCATCTATCATTGATAGCAACTTTTTAGCAAAGCCTGGGTCAGTAATCCCTACATTAACACGCTCACCTTTTCCAAGTGCTATTCCCAATTCATTTCGATTTCCAAACTTTCTGAATGGAACTTTGTAACTCTTACATTTATCTGTAATTAATTTAGCTGTATTATCAGACGCATCATTTGCAACAATAACGAGCTTCAAATTTCCTTTTTTAATCTCATTAACAATGACTGATTCACCTGTTTTTACTTTACCAGCTCTCATTGCTAATCCTAAAAAGTTTAATATTTGATCTATACTCATTTTGGAATCTCTTCTCTATAAATTAATCTAATAATTTCTTTGTAAACAGGATCCAATTGCTCTTTAGATGCTTTAAAATATTTTTCTAAAATTTCTTTTTGTTGTGCTTTTTCAACCATAGCAACATCTTTAGAAACATATGCGCCACGGCCTTGTTTCTTTCCAGTAACATCCGCAAAGATTTCGCCTTCTTTATTAACAACAACACGAATCATATCTTTTTTGGGATGCATTTCATTTGAAAGAATACATTTTCGCATCGGAATTTTTTTCTTTTTCATAGATACTTCACTCCAACCTATTATTCAGATTCTTTCTCTACATTTGTTTCAACTGAAACATCATTTACCTCTTCGGTTGATTCTGTTGTGTCAGCATCTTCTAAAGCAATATCTTCTTCAGTTACTTTTTCAGCTTCAACTACTGGATAGATACCCGCTTCACGCGCATCTGTTTCTGATTTAATATCAATTTTCCAGCCGGTTAATTTAGCAGCTAGACGTGCGTTTTGTCCTCTTTTACCAATCGCTAATGACAATTGATAATCAGGAACAACAACTACTGTAGATTGATTTGTTTCATCAACAATAACTTCTAAAACTTGAGAAGGGCTTAAAGCATTTTTTACAAATACTTTTGGATCTTCATTCCATTGAACGATGTCGATTTTTTCGCCACCTAGCTCTTCAACAACAGCTTCAACACGTGCGCCTTTAGCACCAACACATGCACCAACAGCATCTATATCATTGTTTTCAGAGAAGACACTAATTTTAGAGCGATCGCCAGCTTCACGTGCTACTGATTTAACAATTACAGTACCATCGTAAATTTCTGGAACTTCTTGTTCAAATAAACGTTTTAATAAACCTGGATGGCTACGAGAAACATAGATTTGAGGACCTTTTGTCGTTTGTTCCACTTTGTTAACATATACTTTGATACGTTCGTTAGGAATATATTTTTCGTTAGGACTTCTTTCTGCTTCAGATAAAACAGCTTCGATACGACCTAAATTCACATATACATAACGATGGTCAACACGGTCAATAATTCCAGTAAGTATGTCTTCTTCTTTGTCTATAAATTCTTCAAATAAAATTTCACGTTCAGCATCACGAAGACGTTGCATTACTGCTTGTTTCGCTGCTTGAGCACCTACACGACCAAAATCATTAGGTGTTACATCTTCTTCGTATATATCACCAATTTCATATGCAGGGTTTTTAACAAGCGCTGTACTTAAATCCACTTCATCTCTGTCGTCAAATACTTCTTCAACAACATCTTTACGAGCGATAACTTTGAAAGTACCTTGATCCATATTTAATTCCACACGGACATTTCTTGCACTATCATAATTCTTTTTGTATGCAGTAATTAAAGCTGCTTCAATAGCATCAATTAATACTGCTCTAGGAATCTTCTTTTCTTTTTCTAAATACTCAGTAGCTAATAATAATTCATTACTTGACACGTTTTTTCCTCCTCATCACGTTAAATCATAACTGCGTGACGTGCTTTTGCTATTTTGTCTCTCGGTATCTCTATATCTTTCGTTCTTGCTTTGATTTTAACTTGTACTACAATTGTTTCATTATTGACTTCTTGTAAAATGCCTAACCATTCCTTTTCACCTTCAATTGGTACATATAAAGAAACAAATACAGGTTTAGTTATTGCATTTTGGAAATCTTGTTCTTTTTTAATTGGACGTTCTGCACCAGGTGACGCTACGTCTAAATAATACATTTCAGGAATAGGATCATTTGCATCCATAGCTTCACTTATTTTTTCAGAAGCTAGCGTACAATCATTTAAATCTACGCCACCTTCTTTATCAATAGAGATTCTAAGAAAATGATCTCTACCCTCTTTGACATATTCAACGTCTACAAGTTCAAAATTCAAGTCTTCCATAATTGGTTTAACAATCACTTCTACTTGTTCTGTAATTTTACTCATACAGGCCTCCCTTTTTGGCAAATAGAAAAGAGCGGGAATCTCCCACTCTTCTGCCTGAGTTCACTAATTTTTAAGCAACTTAATTATAGCATAAGTTTATGCTTGAAACAAATGACTTCACTATTAATCAGAGATTCTTGTAAAAGTTTGTTCATTTATTTCACCATTACATTCGAATAGACTCGTAAGACGTTGAAAAGAAATACAGGCATAATTTTATGTCCAGCAACAATTTTGTATTTCTTTAACTACGCCATACGCATTAAATAAATACCTTGATTATTTCATTTTACATATCAAATATCGAAAGTTGAGCTTTATCTGGTAAATTCGGTAATGAGCCTAACTCATCTAAATACTCAATAATTTTCTGAGATAATCCAGCTTTTTTGTTTAAATCTTCTTTTGATAAAAATGGGCCATCGTCACGAGCTTCAACAATTCGTTTCGCAACGTTTTCGCCAAGCCCAGGCACTGATATGAACGGCGGAATAAGTGTATCGCCTTCAATGATAAATTCGAACGCCTGACTCTTTTCTAAACTAATCGGTTGCATTCGATAACCTCGATGCGCCATTTCATTCATAATTTCCAAGACTGTTAATACGTCTTTTTCTTTTTTACCTAGATCCATATAGCGAGAATACATGTCTTTTACAGTATTTCGAATGCTTGTTTTATCTTTAATCATCGTGATTAAATCAAAATCTGACGCACGAATTGTAAAGTAAGATGCATAGTAATAAAGTGGATGATGTACTTTGAAATATGCGATACGTACTGCCATTAAAACGTATGCTGCTGCATGGGCTTTAGGGAACATGTACTTAATTTTAAGACATGAATCTAAATACCAATCCGGCACTTCATTTTCTTTCATCGTTTCAATCATTTCTTCAGTTAAACCTTTACCTTTACGTACTGACTCCATTATTTTAAAAGCCATTGATGGTTCTAAACCAGCATACATTAAATAAACCATGATATCATCACGACAACCAATTACACTTGATAAATCACATATACCGGTTTTAATTAATTCTTGAGCATTGCCTAACCACACATCTGTACCATGAGATAATCCTGAGATTTGAACTAATTCAGAAAATGTTGTTGGCTTTGTATCTTCTAACATTTGACGCACGAACCCTGTACCGAATTCTGGAACCCCAAACGTACCTGTTTTACATAAAATTTCATCTTCAGTAACACCTAAACTTTCAGGTGTACTAAATATTTGCATGACTTCTTTGTCATCTACAGGTATCGTTTTTGGATCAATGCCCGATAAATCTTGAAGCATACGAATCATTGTTGGATCATCGTGTCCAAGTATATCAAGTTTTAATACATTATCATGAATAGAATGGAAATCAAAATGTGTCGTCATCCATGCTGAATTTTGATCATCGGCAGGATATTGTATCGGCGTAAAATCATAAATATCCATGTAATCAGGTACTACAATAATACCTCCTGGATGCTGTCCAGTTGTACGTTTAACACCTGTACATCCTTTAACGAGTCGATCTATTTCAGCGCCTCTTTTGTGGATGCCTTGATCATTCAAATAACCTTTAACATAACCAAAAGCAGTCTTTTCAGCAACGGTACCAATTGTACCTGCACGGAATACTTTATCCTCACCAAATAATACTTTTGTGTAGTTATGGGCATTCGGTTGATATTCACCACTAAAGTTTAAGTCGATATCAGGAACTTTATCTCCCTTAAATCCTAAAAATGTTTCAAACGGAATATCTTGTCCTTCTTTAATAAGTGGCGCTCCACAAGTTTCACACGTCTTATCAGGTAAATCGAATCCTGATCCTACTGAACCATCATTGAAAAATTCACTCGTTTTACAGTTCGGACAAATATAGTGTGGCGGTAACGGGTTTACTTCAGTAATCTCAGTCATTGTCGCTACAAAACTAGAACCTACTGAACCACGGGAACCAACTAAGTATCCATCATCTAATGATTTTTTAACTAAACGTTGCGAAATTAAGTAAATTACCGCAAATCCATTACCGATAATACTTTTTAATTCTTTTTCTAATCGATCAATTACGATTTGAGGCAGGTCTTCACCATACAGTTTACGCGCATTTGTATAACTTAGTTCTCTAATTTCTTCGTTAGCACCTTCCATACGCGGTGTGTATAATTCATCTTTAATAGGAACAACACGTTCAATTCGATCTGCTAATTCGTTTGTATTTTTCACAACAATTTCATGCGCTTTTTCTTCACCTAAAAAATGAAACTCGTTTAACATTTCATCTGTAGTTCTAAAATGTGCTTCCGGTAAAGTTGAGCGATTAAGTGGATTGCCGGGTTGTGATGCTATTAAAATTTTACGTGCGATACCATCATGTTCAAACAAATAGTGTGCATTTCCTGTCGCAATAACAGGTATACCCGCTGTGTCACCTGCATGTATTAAACGTTGATAAATTTCATGTAATGTTTCAGTATCTCTAATAAGCTCTCTATCAATTAAATCTTGATAAAGTGCCGGTGGTTGAATTTCAATAAAATCATAATATTTGGCAATTTTTTCAACTTGGCTCTGGTCCTTCTGCATAACTGCCGTAAATAATTCACCTTCATCACACGCTGTACCTACCAATAATCCCTCACGATATTCATCTAACAATGAACGTGGAATTCGAGGTGTACGGTAGAAATACTTCACCAATGATGCACTTACAATTTTAAATAGATTTTTAAGACCTTGTTGGTTTTGTACAATTAATGTGACATGGCTAGGTCTTGCACGTTTATATGCATCTTCATTACTGAGTTTTTTGTTGATTTCGTTATGATTTAATACACCTAATTCTTTCATTTGTTGAACCATTTTTATGAAAATGTAAGCTGTTGCTTCTGTATCATAAATGGCACGGTGATGTTGCGTTAATTCTACGCCATATTTTTTAGCTAAGAAATTCAAACCATGTTTACCATATTCAGTATTAATCGTACGAGATAATTCTAAAGTATCGATAACACCATTCGTTGATGGTCCAAACCCAAGACGTTCATATCCCGTATCGATAAAGCCCATATCAAACGAAGCATTATGCGCTACGAATATCGCATCGCCAACCCATTCTTTAAACTCTGTAAGTACTTCTTCAATCTCAGGGGCATCTACTAACATATCATCAGTAATATGCGTCAAATTGATAATCGTTTCCGATAATCGTTCATGCGGATTACTAAACCTTTCAAACTTATCGATGATTTCACCGTTATGAACTTTCACAGCTGCAAGCTCGATGATTTTATCATACTGATTTGATAAACCAGTTGTCTCAACGTCGAACACAACATAAGTAGCATCTTTTAATACGACATCTTGTGGTTTGTATGCAATCGGAACACCATCATCAACTAACATACCTTCCATACCGTATATCATTTTAATGCCATGTTTTTCCGCTGCTGCGTGAGCATCTGGAAATGCTTGCACAACATTATGGTCTGTAACCGCAATGGCTGGATGTCCCCAGTCTGCTGCCTGTTTAACATACGCACCAATATTGGGTATACCATCCATTTGGCTCATTGCAGTATGCAAGTGGAATTCTACACGCTTTTCTTCAGCCTTATCTTTTTTTGTCGCTTTTTTAATCTCTTCAATATCAGACATCATCATAACTAAATCTCTAATAAATGTATCTTCTTCAATACGACCTTGAGCCCTAACCCATTTACCTACACTTAGCGCTTTAAAATGTTCTAAATCATCTTTGTTTTTACGAGTAAACATTTTTAAAACTAATGAGTCCGTATAGTCAGTCACTTTAATTTCTACGATATGACGACCACTTTTAAGTTCTTTTAAGTTTATATCAAAAATGACACCCTCTATTGCAACTTTAAACTCTTCCTCAATAATAGATTCAATTGGTTTAATATTTTCAATTTGAATCGGCTTACCAATTTGACACTTATCGACAGCACTTTCGTTGTTATCTTGTTGTTTCGCTTTTTCAGCTTTCATTTTTTCAAGTTTCTCTGTTGCCAATCGTGCACTTTGTTCGTCTTCTTCTTGAATATGTGCTTCTAAAGAAGCTAAGTTTTGTTCTTGATCATTATCATTTGTTTCGAATATGATTTTATCGATATCAAAACCACAATTTCTAAACGCTTTGATAAGACTTCCATTACATGCCTTATCAAAATGATTACGTTCAATGTCATTTGATACCATTACTTTTAATACTTTTCCAGACATAATAAGCTTTTTCTGTTTCAATTGACCTTTAACTTTTGGAGATAAAGCTGTTTGGTCAATACAGTGCCCAAAGTATTTAATTGCATGTTCATCTTGATTCGTGCCATTTGTTACCGTAAAACGACATGTAACGTTGGCGATATCTTTAAACTCTTGCTCTATTGCATTTATAAATAATAAATAATCTTCATGAGCTAAGAATTGTGGTAATGTAATATGAAATTCCCATGTTCTGTTTTTGTTAGAAACATCTATACGTGTCAGTTCACCTGAATTTAAAATTTCAGCATCTAATTGATTTGAAATTTTAATTTGATCAGCAAGCACTTTAAATTTTTGTTGCTCTGTCATTGCCAAGACAATTACCACCTTAAATAGAAATTACTTTTACGTGTTCGAACAATATTTAGATTATGTGAGCATAGTAATGATAGAAAATTAAATGCTTTATATTTGGCTAATCATAATATTGTTAAAACAAATTTATCTTTAATTATACTATGTCTTCAGTCATTTTTCATCGAATAATCATTATATCAAAAATAATAAGAGCAGGACATAAGCATCAGATTTCTTTCAGCTTTTTCCTACTCTTATAATTCATTCGATCTTAATTATTTTAAGTTATCATATTTATTTGTAATGACAGTCATTAAGTCATCAATGTGAACTTCTTCGCTATCACCTGTTAAACGTTCTTTAACTTCTACAATACCTTCCGATGCACGTTTACCAACAACAATTCGCAGTGGTAAACCAATTAAATCGGCATCATTAAATTTGACACCTGCACGTTCCTGACGATCATCGTACAACACATCAAATTTAGTATTAAATTCAGCATATAGTGCATCTGCTAGCTCTCGTTGATCATCTTTCTTAGGATTAATAGAAATTAAATGTAAATCAAATGGAGTAACTGATTTAGGCCAAACAATTCCATTATCATCGTGATTTTGTTCAACAATCGCACTTAGCGTTCTAGAAATTCCAATACCGTAACAGCCCATAATTAAAGGTTGAGCTTTTCCTTGGTTATCTAAGAATGTAGCATTCATTGATTCTGAATACTTAGTACCCAATTTGAATACTTGACCAACTTCAATACCTTCAGCAAAATGTGCAACGCCTGAACCATCACTTAACTTTTCGCCTTCTAAAATAAAACGGAAATCGCCATATTCATCAACGTTGAAGTCTCTACCTACATTTACATTAATTAAGTGATAGCCATCTTCGTTAGCACCGACAACTAAATTATTTAAATCTTGCACAAAATTATCTGCATAAATTTTGATTTCTTTATCAATAACAGGACCTAGTGAACCCGGATTTGCACCAACTAAATTAACAATTTCGTCTTGTGTTGCTAATTCAATATTATCTGTGCCGAAATAAGATTTTAATTTAATGTCATTAATTTCATGATGGCCACGCACTAAAACCATAATATATTCGCCATCAACTTTGAAAATCATCGTTTTAACGATTTCATCTACTGGTCTACCTAAGAAGTCTGCCAATTCTTGTGCAGTCTTAACATTTGGTGTTTCAATTTTTTCTAAAGGTTGCACAGTAGAATGCTTATGATTTGGTTCGTAAACGACTTCTGCTTTTTCGATATTAGCAGCATAGTCACTTTCTTTACTGTAAACGATTGTATCCTCACCGATAGCACTTAATGCCATAAATTCATGTGTATGGCTACCGCCTATAGCACCTGAATCTGCTACAACTGGTCTAGCATTAATGCCAACTCTCTCAAAAATACGGCTATACGCTTGATACATATCTTGATACGTTTGATCTAATGATGCCTCGTCAGCATGGAATGAATACGCATCTTTCATAATAAATTCACGCCCACGAAGTAAACCAAAACGTGGTCTCTTTTCATCACGGAATTTAGATTGAATTTGGAATAATGTCATCGGTAATTGTTTGTATGATTTCAATTCATTTCTTACTATTGATGTAACTAATTCTTCATGTGTTGGACCTAATGCAAATTGTCTTCCATGTCTATCTTGTAAACGCATTAATTCTGGGCCATATGCACCCCAACGTCCTGATTCTTCCCATAATTCAGCTTGTTGTAACGCTGGCATTAAAATTTCAACAGAATCGATACGTTCCATTTCTTGTCGCACAATTGCAGTAATATTATTTAACACACGTGTTGCTAGCGGTAAATAACTATAAATCCCACTTGTACTTTGTTTTATCAAACCCGATTTCAATAATAAACGATGACTTTGTGCTTCTGCTTCTGATGGCACATCACGCATCGTTGGTATAAAAACTTTGGATTGCTTCATAATTATTTATCCTCCTAAATTATAAGAAATATCGTCGAATATCATTCCACGTTACTAATATCATAATAACGACCATGAAAATGGCACCAATAGCAATAATCGTTGTTTCCGCTTTTTTATTAACTGGTTTTCTGAAAATCGCTTCATATATAACAAATAAAATACGACCACCGTCTAGTGCAGGAATAGGAATTAAATTCATAATACCTAAGTTTACACTTAATAACGCAGTGTAACCAATTAAGCTAATGATACCCGCTTTAACAACTGAGTCGACGTTATGATAAATACCAACCGGACCATTTAACATATCAAATGAGAATCCGCCCGTAAATATACTAGCCAACATACCGACTACAGCTGTAAAAATTAGTGTACTACCTTTCAAAAAGCTTTCAAATCCATATACAATTGGTTTGAA